>JAISLV010000226.1 GCA_031277075.1 Endomicrobium sp.
AAGCAGACATTGGCAATTGTATCCTTTTGACAAAGCGTAATACAGCAGCGTTGTGGAATCTAAACCTCCTGAAAATAAAACTACGGCTTTTTTCATGGTAATCTTTCTTTTAATAAATATTATAGGCTTAATTCTAATTTTCCCCGACAGTCGCCGACGCCGTTTCGCTTTCCCAAACTTCAATTTCGGCAACTTTTGCCGTATCCGTCTCCGCTGTTTTTAATTGTTCAAAAATGTAAGACGCTATATTTTCTGCCGTGGGATTTGTTTTGTCAAAGGGCGGGGTCTCGTTTAAAACTTTGTGGTCAAGGCAGCGCATAATTTCGTCCAATTTGGCTTTTAAGTCGGTAAAATCTATAAGCATACCAGTTTTATCAAGCTGCGTCCCGCAAAAAGCGGCGCGCACTTTCCAATTGTGTCCGTGCATATTTTCGCATTTGCCTTTGTATTGCCTTAGATAATGCGCGGAAGCAAATCCCTTTGTTACGGAAAGTTTATACTTCACAAATCCTCTCCAAATTGATTTTTTTGACGCCGTTTATTTTTTTTAAAAAGAACTTCCCGCCGATTTTTTGAAACTTTTTCGGATTGTCGCTTACGTAAAATTTCAGCGACGCTTTCTTTTTTGCGTCGGAAAGCATATCTTTTTTTAACAAAATTTCCTTAACTTCCAAAGCCGCTGCGTTTGCCGAATCTATAAGCTCTACGTTTGCTCCTGTGGCTTTTGAAAGAAGTTCTTTAAGAAGAGGATAATGCGTGCATCCTAAAATCAAAGCGTCTATGTTTTTTGCAAGCAAAGGCTTTAAATAAACGCCGATAATGTCTTGGGCGATTTTTCCTTTGTTCCAGCCCTCTTCCACAAGCGGCACAAAAAGCGGGCAAGCCTGCTGAAATACCGCCGCGCCCGATATTTTTTTCACGGCTTTAAAATAAGAGCCGCTTGCGACAGTGCCTTCAGTTCCTATAATTCCTATACGTCCGTTCTTTGCGTTTTTTACAGCAGCTTTTGCGCCGGGTTCTATAACGCCGACTACGGGAATTGAAACTGATTTTTTTAAAACGCTCAAAGCGAAAGCCGAAGCCGTATTGCAGGCTATGACCAGCAATTTTATATCTTTTTTAATTAAAAACGAAGCTATATCTTTTGAAAATTTTACGACGGCGTCTTTTGATTTTGAACCGTAGGGAACATGGGCTGTGTCGCCGAAATAAATAAGATTTTCATTGGGCAGAATTTTATTTACCGCAGACATCACCGTGAGTCCGCCAAAGCCCGAGTCAAAAATTCCGATGGGCTTATTTTTTAGCGCCGAGTTTATCTTTTCTGGCATAATATTTAACTATTCCTTCGTATATTGAATCCGCGACTGCGGTTTGAAATTTGCTGGAACTTAGCTTTGACTCTTCGGCATAATTGCTTATAAATGCGCTCTCTACCAAAACCGCAGGCATTTGCGCGCCTCTTAAAACGTAAAAACTTGCCTGTTTAACTCCTCTGTTTGGAATTTTAAGCCTTGACGGAGTTTCTGAAGATACAAAACTGCAAAGCTCCGACGAATCGTTTATATATTCGTTTACCGTCATAGACCAAAGCATTTCTTGGAGTTTTGCGCGCTTCTTTGTCGGTTTTCCTTCAAGCTCTATAGCGGCGTTTTCTAATGCCGCCGTGGCGGCGGCTTCGGAATCGGTAGCTTTTTCCGAGAGAAAATATATTTCAAAGCCGTTCACTTCTCTGTTGAAATTTGCGTTGCAATGCACGGAGACGAACAAATCGGCGTTATTTTCGTTTGCGATATTGGTTCTTTCGGCAAGAGGAATAAAAACGTCGTCTTTTCTGGTAAGCACGGTTTCATAATTGTCGTCTTTATCTAAAATGTCTTTAAGCCTGTGAGCTATGGCGAGGTTTAAATCTTTTTCTTTCGCGCCGTTTGGTCCTATGGCGCCAGGGTCTTCGCCGCCGTGTCCTGCGTCTATTACTATAATTCTTTTGCGCGCCGATTTTTTCAAAGAGGCTTTCGCTTCTTCTTTTACGCTTGCAAAAGCGTTTTCATCGTCTATTATGGCATAGCTGTCGTCTATAATGTTTTTGGATTCAAATTTTGACACGGGCGCTTTCTGCAAATCTTCGTTTCCGACGGCGGTTTCAGCAGTCATTGACGAAACGTCTAAAATTTCATCGATATTGTAAAGCGCAGGCGGCGATGAAACGGCGGAATTAGGGTTTTTGCCGCCGTCTTTTTGGGAAAACTCAATGAGAGAGGCTTGCGTTTCAGGTGCTTCTTCGTAAAGAGTTTCTTCAGACGAGATTAAATTTTCTCCGACGTTTGAAATATCAAGTTTTTTTGAATGATATATGTCTAAAACTATTCTGCTGGGTTTTTCAAATCGCGCGCTTTTTACGAAAAGAGGCGTCTGCTGCAGGTTGATTTTTATTTCAGCGCTTTTCCCTTTAGAGTCAAAAACAATATCTCGGACGGCTCCGTTATTTGCGTAAATAAAATCTCTTTGAATTTTGCCTCTGTGGATGGTAAGCGCTACCGCCGCCGACGCTTTTGCGACGGTATACATTAAAGGCTCTTTAGTTTCAACCACTATTTCCGTTATTTCGGGTCTTGTGAAATATCTTATCGCGTCTATGTTTGATTTGTGCGTTACGGTAAGAACAAGAGAATCTTTATTCCAAACAGTTTCAGTTTCTGTAGCGTCCGAAAATTCCTGCGACGTCAAAATTTCTGGAGGTATGTATAATTCATTTTTTATAAGCCTTGACGGAAGCGACGTTTTTTTTGGCAGTTTGCCGTAAGTTATGGAGTTGGCGTTTGCTTTTACGGCTATTTTATTGTTGTTAACAAGCATTATAACTTCGCCGCTTACCGGTTTCCATTCAAGCAAAGCGTTGTAAATTTCTGCGACTTCTTTTATTGAAAAGAAATAGGCTGAATCGGTTATTTTGTAGACGCTTGCTCCGGGAAAAAATTCTCCGTCAACTATTACGTTAACCGCTTCGGCGGGAGGCGCGTCCGACGTTTTTGCGGCTAAAGATTTTATAGGGCAAAAAATCAAAGCCGATAAGATAAGAAATTTAATTAGTTTTGTCGTTTTCATAATGTTTTATAATCCGCCTTTTTACCGTATATATATAAATTTTTTATCGCGGCGACGCCGTAATGATATATTTTTACTAAAACCGAAAGAATTTTTGCGTTTCTTGCGTTTTCAATTACGCGCATATAGCTTTCATGGACGCAATAATTTCTATTCTTTCCATAGAATAAAAAGAATTAAGACGGTTATGGCAGACGATCGCGATAAAAATCAGGCGGAGACAATTAGATTTTTATCGAACTGTTTGCCAAGAATTAAATAGCGTTTTCCGACTAAGAAATAAGCCTTTTATACAACAATTATACGCAAAATACAGAAATAATGGAAGTTTGCGCCCATATACAATATTTATTACAAAATAAGTAGCGGTAATAGAACTTAGCGCTTAGAAGCGATATGTATTCGTTCCCGCGCTGTTGCCTACTTGTTTTTAAGCTTCTTTCTGTCAGCGCTGAGCAGGAAGTTCTCGCAGGTAATTACTTTTTGTCCGGTATTTTTTTCATAAACAAGCCGAGCCTGTTTAGCTGTTTTCCCGCCTTTCTTGCCTGCTACTTTGTTTTCTTTCATTCCGCGAGCGTTTGAAGTTTTGGCTATTTGGCGCGTTGAAAGTTCTGCAAGCGCGGTGAAAATCAGTTCTGCTTCGCTCATGTGGTCGCGAAGGTTCTGGTTTTTAAACCCTTTCAGTTCCTTATGCCCATTTTGGCGTCTCTAAAAACCCTAAATGCCATACATTATAGGTTTTTGCAAGACGCCCCATGACTATTACAAATAAAAACTTAAAAGAGCAATTTAGCGAAACACATTTAGAGAATTTCGCGTTACGGGACATCTTGGAAGATTCCAAAGATTACAATAGCAATTCAGCGAGTCAAAGCTCGGCTTTCAGACATCGGCTACGGCTGTATTACAAGAACTGTCGGCAAACTCATCTATTATTCAGACTGTCGGAAGTTCTTTGTTAAGTTTATAGATGATATCTCTGAACTTGTCATTGAATTGGATGCTTAACTTACTTCCTCTTTAAAATAAAAAAGGATTGCCGCTTTACGCATCTTATAAGCAGTTTTGGTAAAAAAAGCCCAAAAACAAATCAGGTGGAGGCGGCGGGAATTGAACCCGCGTCCGAAAATGCTTTGGCGCTGCCGCTACAGGCTTAGCTTTGAAATTTTTTTAATTTATAGCGCCGTCTCAAAGCGGGATTACGCTATAAACGAGCTCCGTTTTAATTTCATTTTAAGCCGACGAAACGCGCGACTTAAAACTAACCTGCTCTTAACGTTTTATCCCTATAGCAGATATCTAAGGTAAAACGTTTGCGGACTTAAGCCGCAAAAGGCAAGAACGCAGGCGCTATGGCTGGCATAGGCTTTACGTTTTGCAACGGAACGATTTTTATTTTATCGTTGTTTATTGTTTAGCCGATTTTTACGGAGCCATCGGCCAACTCCGGCCTGCTGCAAACGTCTCTGACCATTCCCGTCGAACCCTGTTCGCCCCCTGTTTTTATTTTGTACTTATGATTTTTACTTTTTTTGCGCCGCTTAAACGCTTAAGGATGTCTCTAACGGCTTTTTATCTTTTATCTTTGAAAAAATTTTTTATAATCGCGCGGCATTCGTCTTTTAATACGCCGCTTTTTGTTTCTACCCTGTGGTTCAACTTTTTATTATTTGATATTTGAAAAACGCTTTTGCAGCCGCCCGCTTTAATGTTTTCCGCGCCGTAAAATAATCTTGTTATCCTTGCGTTCACCAAAGCTCCCGCGCACATTGCGCACGGTTCTATTGTAACATATATATCGCATCCGTTTAAACGGTAATTATTCAGTTTTTTTGCCGCTTTCCTCAAAACTATAATTTCGGCGTGAGCGGTAGGGTCGTTGTCAGCTATGCATCTGTTAAACCCTTTTGCGACAATTTTGTTATCTTTAACTATTACCGCTCCGATAGGAGCTTCGCCTAAATTCTGCGCTTTTTTTGCCTCTTTAAGCGCAGACATCATAAAGTTTTCACAGCTTGCCCGCTCCGTTTGTTTTGCAAGCTTGCGGCTGCGCGGCGATTTTGCCGTATTTGTTCTTTTCGCGCTATGCTTTTTGTTCTGTTTTTTCAAGGGTTTTCTCAAAAATTTTTCTGATGTCGGGCGGAAATCGAACAGGCTTAAAATCTCTGTTCACAAAAGGGTGTTTTGTCTTTCCGATAACAAGCAGCTTGCCTTTACATTTAACTTCGTATTCGCATGTTATGCTTGCGGCGGTAAGTTCGGTCAATTTAGTTTCAACCGTTATTATATCGTCGTATTTTGCCGAAGAAACGTATTTGCATTCGGCGTAAATTACAGGGAAATAATACCCTCTTTCCTCAAGTTTTACGTATTCAAGCCCGACCTCCCTTAAATATTCCGTTCTGCCTCTTTCAAAAAAAGTCAAATAATTGCCGTAATACACGACGCCCATTTGGTCGGTATCGGCGTAAGCTATTCTAATGTCAAGCGAATTCATAGCGTCCTCTTTTGGGGGTCTCTAAAAACCATATTTTTTAAAGAATAAACTAAGCGGCGGCAAAATACGCCGTCGGC
>JAISLV010000229.1 GCA_031277075.1 Endomicrobium sp.
GTAAAAATTTACGCTTCAATGGTTGCGGCAAAAGAGATAGGCGGGGATTTTTACGATTTTTTCTATCTTGACGAAAACGAGTCAAAAATAGTTTTCGTTATAGCCGACGTCAGCGGAAAAGGCGTTCCTGCGGCTTTGTTTATGGTTATCGCAAAAACGCTTATAAAACAGCAAATGCTTATACATAATAACCCCGCCCAAGCTTTTTTTAGAGTCAACGAACTTCTCTGCGAAGAAAATAAGCACGATATGTTTATCACTTCTTTAATTTTTTCGCTAGACCTTATAACGGGCAAAATGGTCTATGCAAACGCGGGTCATAACGCTCCGCTTATTTCCTTTTCCGGCACGCCCTACGAATTTTTAAAACTTGCAAAAGGCGTTCCTTTGGGAATTTTTCCCGCAAGCAAACATAAAAATCTTACCATATATTTAAAAAACGGCGATAAACTATATCTTTATACCGACGGCATAAACGAGGCGATGAATAAATACGACGAGCAATTCGGCAACGCGCGTTTATTAAAAACCGCAAACGAATATATATCTTTAAATCCGATAGATTTTGATATGGCTTTGCGCCATAGAGTAGCCGAATTCACAGGCAACGCTATGCAAAGCGACGATATGACTTCCGTAGCGGTTCATTATAAAGGCACGCCTTTAATAAAAGTAAAAACGTTTGACAAGAATTTTGTATTCAACGCTTCTGAAGACGAATTGTCAAACATGCTTGAACGCGTCGGCGTTTGTTTAAACGAGGCGGGATACGGCGAACATTTAAAAATTCAGATAAACGTGGTCATAGAGGAGATTTTTGTAAATATTGCGCGTTATGCTTACGGCAAAGACAAAGGCGGGAAAGTAACGGCGCGTTTAAGCGCGGATAAAAATAAATTCGTTATGCAATTTGAAGACGAAGGAACGCCTTTCAACCCTCTGGTTTATAAAGAAGTGGATATGACGGCGGGAATTCACGAAAGGAATATAGGCGGGCTTGGCATACATCTTGTAAAAAAATGGATGGACGAAGTTACATATGAAAGGCTGATAGGCAAAAATATCTTGACTGTTTATAAATTCATAAGGAGGTAGCGGCGATGGAAATCAACACGACGCGTTTGGACGACGGCGGAGTCATTCTTAAAATAAAGGGGAAACTTACGGCTGCCGAAGAAGGAGCTTTTCAAGGGACAATCAACGAGTCTGTAGCCGAAACAAATAATCTTACTCTTGACCTTGAGGGAGTTTATTATATTTCTTCTTCAGGTTTGAGAACGCTTGTTTCCGCAAAGAAACAAATAGATGCAAAAGGAGGCGTTCTCTCGGTAATTAACGTATGTAAAGACGTCCGCGACGTTTTTGAAATAACAGGTCTAGGCGACCTTTTCGGTTTGCAGTAAAAAAGCGGTAAAAGCAAAGAGGCGGCTGAGCAGCTAAGCGCCAGCTTATTATATGTTTTTGAGGCGTCGTCGGGGGAGGGTTTGTTTTTTGGTGGTCAGTTGCGGTCATCTGTGGTCAGATGTGGACAATGTCGGCTTACAAATTGCATACAAATTTATTTTGCTGAAAACGACCGCATATTTTTTATGACGGGTATTTTCTTTGGGTCTTGCGCGATTATAAAAGTAGCGGAGTTTTCATTGACAAAAATGGACATAAATGTTATATTTCTATTGCATACAATGATTTAAAGAGGTTTAAAAAGGATTATAAGTGTTTAAAATTGAAGAGTTGAGCGAAAGCGAGTTGACCAAAATAAAGCAATCTAATGATTTTATATCATCTGATGAGATATGTATTAGTGATAAGTGTTTGTATTTGGCGGTCTACTCTGAAGAAGAAAATAACAAAATTTATGCCGTTTTTGATATAAGAGACGCTATTGATTATATTAAGCATATGCGAATATATTATTTAAAATCGCTAATGCTTATAAATACAGAAGCTGAAATAGAAGATAATGCTATTGTGGTATTTGGTGTTTTAATAGATATTTTTAGATATTTAAAAGATAAGGCTGATAAGATTGGTTTTGTAAAAATATATGTTAATACTGATAGCGAATTTTTGGTTTTCTCGCTGATGGCGAGGAAGTTGGCAGAGCAGGAAGAGGGAAAATTCAATATAAAAATCTATAAAAATTGGATTGAACTTAGACGTATAATGGATTTGTGAAATAAGAGGAGGGGTTATGGTAAATGAAGCCATAATAAAAGCGTTTTCCGCTATGTTTGCCGATGAAGAGCGGATGAAATGTCCTGTCTCTAAGGCTTTGATATTGTCTCTGGAAGAATACGTTAACTTAGGGTATAAGTTGTCAGAGTTGAGCTGGTTTCGGGGATTAAATTTTGAAGTTTTGGAAAAAGACTTGCGGAAAGTAGCTTAAAAAATTTTTAACAAAAAAAAGACAGTCGCTTATTTTTTAGCGGCTGTCTTTTTTTGTTTTTTTAACTGTTTTTTGCTTTTATGGTCAGGGGGACGGATGAATTGACCACTTCTTTGCTGTTGACGGCGCTTTTGCTTTTTGTCCGTCATTGCGGCAAAAGCAGCAATCGTGTCGTTGTTGTAGTAGTTAATTTTCATTGACCGCTTTAAAGGCGCAAAGGCAAAGAGCGGCTGATAAGCAACAGCGGACGACGACGACAAACGGCGATGTACACGGCGGACGGATAAAGATAAAAGCGAACGGGAAAATACCCCGTCAGCTCCGCTGCCACCCCTTTATGAATAAAGGGGAATTAACGGCAAACGACAAAAACAGCTTTTTAAAAGGATGTTTCACTTTCCAATTGTTTAAAAGGGTGAGACAATGTCTAAGGTTAGCGTCTGCCGTTTGTTGTTGTTGTCAGTCGTTGTTGCCGTTGTCTGTCATTCTGAATTTATTTCAGAATCTGTCGTTAAGTGTTAACGGCAACAGCAGATACTGAAAGAGACACTGAAACGAGTTCAGGGTGACGCGTTTGCGTCAGTTTTGGTTAGGGTTTTTAGAGACACCCAAAGGGGAATTAACGGCAACGACAAACGGTGGGCGGATAAAGACAAAGGCGAAAGGGTAGACGCGGTGGGATTTTGAAAAAAGCGGTCAATTCTTACGTTCCCTTGACTGCTTTGACAAGTTAGGGTAATCTTACGTTGATGCTTAAGAAGTGGGAACCTGCTGAAGATTGTATTCCTAGCGGCAAGCCAAAGGCGTAATTTATAGTTAGTTTGCTTCCTAAAAAGTCAAAACCGTATCCTAATCCGAAATTAATTTGGTCTTCCCAAGCGCCTGCTCTTAAAGCTAGTTTTCCGTCAAGTATTCTGCTTTCAATGCCTGCCATTAACAAATTATCTCCACTGCGTATTTGATAATCTAAGGCGGCGGTAAATTTAGGAATTTTTAAAAACGGCAATTCTTCGCTGTAATAAGCAAGCCCTAAAACGTTTGTAGGTTTTACATTGTCTTCAGAAGAATGTCCTATATCGGGGGAATTTAAATATCTTCCGCTATAACCTACCGATATGCCGTATTTAAAACGCAAAAGAAGACCTATATCAAAAGCAAAAGCGTCGTTTGACAGGTCGCCTATAAAAGTATTTTCGTCGACATAAACGCTTTTTGTTTCCCATCTTAAGTATCTGAAATTAACGCCTGCAGAAACGCTTAACCAATCTATATCGCTTATAAGTTTTATTACGTCGTCAAGATTTCTTGCATATCCTATATTTATGGAATCTTCACGCCTCACGCCTGCGTCGCCTATAAACATCCAGCCTGCCGAAATAGCGCCGTATTTAGGGTCTAGCGGGTAGACTCCTCCGAGATAATCCGTTCCTATGTCATAGCCGTCGACGCCTGCAAAAAGTCTTGCGGAAGTAAAGACGATTTCGGTTTTTTTAAGCGAAGCAATGCCCGCTATATTATATCCCGGCGCGTCTGCGTCGTCTGCGACTGCCGTGTAAGCTCCGCCCATACCTAAAGCTCTTACTCCCCAGTAAGACGTGTCAAAGAGAGCAAAAGCAGGGCTTGAAAAAAATGCAAGCAATGATAGCAGTATAAAAAATTTTTTCATATAAGAACCTTTTTGTCTTTTTAACTACAGATTATGGAAAGACAAAGACTTTTTAAAACGGCAGATGCTGAAACAAGTTCAGCATGACACACGGGCTATGACGGCAATGACGAAAACGGCTGAAATACCCCGTCAGGCTGTGCCTGCCACCCCTTTTGCAAAAGGGGAATTAACGGCTAAAAACGGCAGATGCTGAAACAAGTTCAGCATGACACGGGCGACGCGACGGCAATGATGACAACGACTGAAATACCCTGTCAGGCTGCGCCTGCCACCCCTTTATGAATAAAGGGGAATTAACGGCTGCTGCGGCTTTTATCTTACGAAAGCTAGGGAGCCGCTTATTATTTTTCCGTCGGCTTTTACTTGATAAATATATGAGCCTGATTCTACGTAATTTCCGCTGTCATTTCTGCCGTCCCATTGCGCGGTTCCGTCTGGTTTTATCTGCGTAATTTTTTTAACAAGTTTGCCTTTTAAATTGTATATTGCAATGGTGTCGCCGTCTTTGAGATTGTTGAATGTGACAGTTGCTCCCGGCATAAAGGCTCTTATTGAAGGTCTTACCGACGAATTTACATCGCGCGCAGCATTTACAGCCGCTACGGCAAAATAATTAACGCGCGATAAAGCTCCGTATTTATCTTTAGTCCATAATACGCTGTATGTGCCGTCAGTGTTTTTGTATTTATCCAATTTGCGCCACAAGCCCGCTTCGCTGTTTCTATAAACAATTTCATAATCTTCTTTATCGCCTGCGAAAAGCGTAACGGTATAAGTTTTGTCGTAAGAATCGGGGTTGTCAAATTCTATTTTATAATGCTTTTTTATGTCTTGCGAGGCTACAAAAATATTACTTGACGCAATTTGAGCGCCTTTAGGCAACTGCGTAATAGTAATTGTCGCGCTGTCGGATAAAACGCCAGAGCTTACGCTTACCGACGTATTGCCGTAATGCTGGTCGCCCTGATAAAGAGTCGCCGTTCCGCCGTTTACGCCTATAATTGAAGAA
>JAISLV010000234.1 GCA_031277075.1 Endomicrobium sp.
AAGAAAAAACGACAAAAGGGCAACGGCAAGGAATAAAAGAAACAATAGGTTTGCTAACGCAAACAAAGACAAAAACCATTGGGTGTGTTTACTGACTGTGCAAAATTTGACAATTCCAGAGCAAGGACGGACAAATTTTCTGTTGCAGAAATGACACAGAGACAATGTCTCAAGGCGCAGGTTTGGACTTGCGTTAGGGTTTTTGGAGATACGCTAAAGCGGGCGTCGTCGTCAAAAATTAAAAAATTAGCGGAAATAGAACTCGGAACATGAATTGAGATAACTATAACTTTTCGGACGCCGACTGTCTTTCTTATCGTGTCGCTTCCCTCACAGGCGCGCGAATTGAAACTCGCCAAATCCCAAATCTATTTGCAGTTTATGCCTGTCGCTTCCCTCACAGGCGCGCGAATTGAAACACAAGCTCGGCAAATTTTTCTAAGTCGTCAAATTTTAACGCCGCAAAATTGTCTAAAGGCGTAGGCTGGTCGTTGACTATAATGAGTTTGCCGCCTTTTCTTGCCGTTTCAAACGGGAAATACGCCGCAGGATTTACCACAAGCGACGAACCCAAAACAATCATTAAATCGGCTTTGTCGGTTTCTTCTTGCGCGGCGGCTAGAGTTTTTTCATGCAGCCGTTCCCCAAAAAAAATAATGTCTGGTTTTATAACCGCGCCGCAGTCTTTGCACAGCGGCGTTTTGCCGCTTTTTACGATAGGAACTATTTCTTTAAAGGCGTATTCTTTTTTACAATTTAAGCAATAGTGTTTTGCGGGCGACCCGTGAAGTTCTAAAACATGTTTTGAACCCGCCTTTTGGTGCAGCATATCAATATTTTGAGTTAATACGGCTTTTATAATGCCGTCATTTTCAAGACAAGCAAGCAAATTGTGAATAATGCTGGGTTTAAAACTTTCAAGCCCGTAAATAAAATCTTTTGTATGTTCGTAATAATACTGCGGATTTTGTAAAAAATAGTCCAAATCAAAAATTTTGTCGGCGTCAAAATCTTTGTAAAGCCCGTTTTTGCCCCTAAAATCCCTAATGCCAGAAAGCGTAGAAACGCCCGCCCCCGTAAGCGCGGCGATATGCTTAGAACTCTCAAAAATATCTTTTAACTTTTTCATAAAGCGTCCTTTGTATTTGGGTGTCTCTACAAACCTAACGCCCGTCTTTGCCTTGCGCCTTTAGACATTGTCTCTGCGGATTGCTACGTCAAAAAATTTGTCCGTTCTTGCTCTTAGGACGCGGCTTGCATTTTCTTTTTTGAACTGCCGCAAAATTTGCGGCAATTACAAACATTATAGATTTTTGCAAGACGCCCATTTACAAAAATCGGCAAATTTTAATTCGCGGGTTCATTCTATAAATATTATGTAATTTGCGCAAGGCAAAAGGCGTGGAATAACATATATTAAATAAAACTATAGTCAGGATTTTCGGCTGCGGCAGATGTTTTAGCGTCGCGCATTTAACGCAAAAAAGCAATACGATTGCAAATTGTCTATACTAAAAATATTTGTTATACTACCAATATAATTTGTAATTAACTTTTTACAGGCGCAATAGGCGGCAAACAATGATGGGAAATATTTTCGGCAATCAGACATTGGAAAAAATACTGTTATCAGTGGAAAGATACGGTCAAATTTATGCAAGCGATACTGCAAAAACTTTTGACATGCCGCTTTATTGCGTTCAAAGACAATTAAGAAAAATGGAAGAAAGCGGCGTGCTTGTAAGCAGATTTTACGGTAAAGTAAGATTGTATGAGTTTAATCCAAGATACCCTTTGGCGAACGAATTGAAAAATCTGCTCAGAAAAGCGTTTGATTTTTTACCAAAAAAAGATATTGAAAAATATTATATGAAAAGACGGCGTCCGAGATTATACGGGAAATAATTATGAAAATAGATTTTAAAAAAATGAACTTGCTTGACACCGCTTCTTATATTTGCGGACGTCTTATAAAAAAAGGCGTTAATGTAGTGCTTGTAGGAGGAGCGTGCGTATCTGTGTATACCGATAATAAATATCTTTTAAACGACTTTGATTTGGTTTGTGAAAACGCTTTGCAAGAACTTGAACCCATTTTGAACGAGATGGGGTTTAAAAGAAAAGGCAGGTTGTTTTATAATGAAAATAGCGATTTCGTATTAGACTTTGTGCCTCCTCCTGTAATGATAGCGCAAAAGCGTATTAAAAAAACGGCGGTTATTAAAACCAAATTCGGGCAATTATATCTTTTGACTCCTACGGACTGCATAAAAGACAGATTGGCAGGATTTTATTTTTGGAACGATCCTCAAAGTTTTGAGCAAGCGGCGCTTGTTTATAAAAGTCAAAAAAAGAAAATAGACGTAAAGGATATTGAAAGATGGGCAAAACAAGAAAACGCTTACGATAAATGCAGGATATTTTTGGAAAAGATAAAATTCTGCAAGGGAAAATAATGCTTTTTAAATTGCAAATTAAAACTTCGCAAAGGGAAGAATTTGTAAATATCGCGCCTATAGATAAAAGGTTATGCTTATATTGAAGGAAACTCAAGCCGCGCGCATTAAATCAAGCGCGGATAGGACGGTTTTTTATGGCTACGACATTAGATTTTATAGAGTATGTTTGCGGGCAAATTGCGGGCGTTGGAAATATCAGATATAAAAAAATGTTTGGCGAATATCTTGTATATGTAAATGAAAAACCGATTTTGCTGGTTTGCGATAATACTGTGTTTGTAAAAATAGCGCCGTGTTTGTCAGATATAATGCGCGCGTCGGGAAAAGGGTTTCCTTACAAAGGCGCAAAAGAACATTATATTTTAGATATAGACGACATAGAGCTTGCTAAACGCGCGGCGGACGTTTTAGAAAAAAATACGCCTATTGAGCCGCTTAAAAAGAAAAAAAAGACGAAAGCAAATATTTTGAATGAAAAGAGCGGGAGGATTTATGCTTGAAGAAAAAGATTTAAACGAAAGAACAAAAGACGACGACAAATATATGCACGCTACAGAACACATATTAAATCAAACGATGATAAGGGTTTTTAACTGCGGCAGGTGTTTTAGCGCGCATATTGAACGCAAAAAAAGTAAATGCGACTATAAATTAAACGCGCCGCCTGCGGCGGAACAAATGCTTGAAGTTGAACGGCGCGTCAACGAAGTAATCGCTTTAAATTTGCCCGTCAGCGCAGAACTTATGGCAAGAGACGAAGCCGCAAAAATCTTTGATTTGGCAAGACTGCCTGAAACCGCAGGGCAAACTCTCCGCGTGGTTCGTATTGGCGATTACGACGTCTGTCCGTGTCTTGGAAAACATGTAGACAATACGTCTGAAATATTACAAGTCGGCAAATTTAAAATTATCAGTTACGACTATAACGGCGGCGTTTTAAGAGTGCGCTTTAAACTTGCAAAAGATATTTGACAAACAAGTTAGATGTTTTCGCTTATTTATTAAAGTCTATTGAGGATGAAAAAGGGTAAAATGAAATTAATAGACATAACAAGAACTTCTCAAGACGCGCCCATATATGAAGGCGACGCAGAAATGACCGTCGTTAAAGTCTGCGATATGTCAAAAGGCGCGCCGTATAATTCAAGCGTTATCAGCGCGGGCAGCCATATCGGCACGCATGCGGACGCTTTTTCGCATTTTATTAAAGACGGACTTTCTATTGATAAAATGCCGCTAGACTTGTTTTACGGCACTGCCGAAGTTGTTTCGTTTAAGGCGGGGATTATCAAATTATCAGACGTTAAAGATAAAATTGAAAATACTGAAAGACTTATTGTTCAAGGAAAAGGCAAAGCATTTCTTTCAAAAGATGCGGCGCGGTATCTGGTTTCAAAAAAGATTAAACTTGTAGCGACAGACGCTCTAAGCGTTGCGCCTGCGTATAATCAAGAACGCGAAATTCATACCGTTTTGTTAAATGCGGGCATTGCTGTAATTGAAAACATTATCTTAGACGGCGTTAAACAAGGGCGGTATACGTTAATAGCTTTTCCTATAAAAATAAAAGGCTGCGACGGCGCGCCTGTGCGGGCGGCATTGATAAAAGAATAAAAATATTGATTTGTAAGAATTTAAAACAGGGTTTGGTTTAGAAAGATAAAGGCTGGGAAAATAATGCTTGTCAAATTGCGGGTAAAAACTTCAAAAATAGAAGAGTTTGTAAATATAACCGAACTTGTCAGCGGCGCAGTTGAAAAAAGCGGCGTTAAAGACGGCATTGCAATAGTCTTTTGCCCGCACACTACGGCTGCAATTTAAAAACCTATAATGCTTGTAATTGCCGCAAATTTTGCGGCAGTTCAAATAAGAAAATGAAGGGCGTCCTAAGAGCAAGGACGGACAAATTTTCTGATGCGGCAATCCGCAGAGACAATGTCTCTCAAGGCGCAAGGCTCGGACGGGCGTTAGGGTTTTTAGAGACGCCCAAGGTGGAATTAACGGCTTATATTGTTGTCCTTCGTATCTAAATTTTCAAAAAACTCAACATCTTTGTTTAAAACCTGCTTTTATTTCCATCTATTTAGCCGCCGTTTCCATTCATCTATGCATCGCCTCTCTCAGCGTTAAAAAAAAATTGACAAAAAAAATAAAAGTTTGTATACTTGGGATAATTCAATACTTTAAACGGCAAAGACGCCGAAGAATTTTAATTCTTCGGCGTCTTTGCCGTTTTTGCGGTTCGGAGTTCAAATGCTAAAAACAAAGCAAAAAAGGGCTTGAGCAAAAGCGGCGGCAGGGCGCGGGGCGGGAACTGTATTTTATTTTTTTCGGGGGAATAATTGTTCGGCTTTGTTTTACGGGAGGTCAGAATGTCAATTTTTGTAAGAAAAGAAAGTTTGAGAAAAGAAAAAGATTCCATAATAAATAAAACTGTCGGCGCAGGGTGCGGATGGTTTGGACTTATAAAAAAGGGACGGACTGTTAGAATAACCGACTGCGAGGGAAATCAAGCGGCGGACACCTTATTTTTTGACGCAAATAATTGCCAAGACCATTACAGCGCGCTAAGAACTATAACCGCGCAAAAAAATATCTATCTTACAACAGGCTCTGTTTTGCTTTCTCAATCGGGCAAAGAGCTTTTAAAAATTACCGCCGACACTTGCGGCAGGCACGATACGCTTGGCGGAGCTTGTTCTTCGCAAAGCAATACCGTAAGATACGCGCATTCTAAAGAATATATGCACAATTGCCGCGACAGTTTTATGCTCTCTTTGTCTGACGAAATAAAATATTTAAAACGCGATTTGGCGCCAAATATCAATTTTTTTATGAACGTTCCCGTAACGCCCGAAGGAGCTTTGCGTTTTGCCGACGGAGTGTCTTCTGCGGGAGCATATGTTGAAATGACGGCTCTTACCGATATAATGCTTCTTTTAAGCAATTGTCCGCAGCTTAACAATCCTTGCAACGCCTACAATCCTACGCCCGTAAAAATCTCAATTTGGGAGGGCGGAAATGAATAAAAACTTCTTAGAGGCTTTAAGTTCTATCAACAAAATGTGCAGATATAAAGCCGCCCGCATAGACGAACTATAATCTTTTCTTCCTTGCAAAATCTTTAGCAAAACACATCTAAGGCTATTGTTGTCGATTATTTATTCTACGAAATAATTTCGGGAGGATTTTATATGCAGCCTATATTTGAAAAAACTTTTCACGCGGGCGAAAAATGGTCTGCGTTGGTAAGCAGAGGAAAAATTTTAAGATTTACGGCTTTAGCTGACGGCGCAAATACCGCCGTTATGGCTTATAATGCGGCTGATTTAACCGAAAGATACAATATGCCAGACACTTTAAAAGCTCAACACACAGCTTTTTTGACAAAAGGAAATATTTTAATGAGCGACAACGGCAGAGCTATGGCAAGCGTAGTTTGGGACTCAACAGGCTGGATAGATACGATTTCAGGGTTGACGGATAAAAAATTTACAGACGCCAAATACGGCGTTACTACGTATCAAAAAAATTCAAACGATTATTATAGAAACGGATACGACAATTTTATCGTAGAACTTGTAAGAAACGGGTTGAGCGCAAGAGATATTATGCCGAACTTAAATTTGTTTTCAAAAATTTCGTGCGACGAAGAAGGGAATATGCTTTATGCAAAAGGACACGGCAAAAAAGACGGCGTAATAATGTTGAGAACTGAAATGGACGTTTTGCTTATAATGTCTAATACGCCAAATCCTCTTGACGAACGCGATAAATATCCGTCTGTTCCCGTGCGGCTTGAAATTTATAAAGCCGCGCCGCTTGATATAACCGATATTTGCATAAACAGCCGCCCTGAAAATAAACGCGCTTTTGATAATACGTGGAAATATTACGCCTTAAAAGACAATTGAAATTAGAAAGAATTTAAGCGGCGTTTAAAAGGGCGTTAATTGCCGTAAAAGGAGATTTAATATGCCTAGATTTATAAAACAAGAAAGCGATAAAAATATAGAAGACGCGTCGTTTGAGCAAATTATATACGCGGGCGACGGAATATTTAAACTTATTAAAAAAGGACAAACTTTAAGAATTACGGACATTTGCGGACAGCAGGGAGTGGACGTATTTTTTATGGACGCAAACGACCTAAAAGACCGCTACAGCGCGGTAAGAACCATAACCGCTCAAAAAAACCTCTATATTACCACAGGGACGACGCTGATGTCTGAACGCGGCGTTGAAATGCTAAAAATAACCGCCACTAACTGCCCCGAACACGACACGCTTGGCGGAGCTTGTTCTTCGCAAAGCAATACCGTAAGATATGCGCATTCTAAAGAATATATGCACAATTGCCGCGACGTTTTTCTCTATGAAATATCAAAAGACGACAGGTATTCAAAAAGGGATATAGGCGCAAATATAAACGCTTTGACAAGCGTTCCGTTTACGCCTGAAGGAAAAACTTGGTTTAACGTAAGCCCTTCGTTTAAAGGCGCGTATATTGAATTTTTCGCTCTTGTAGACGTTATGCTTTTGATAAGCAATTGTCCGCAGATAAATAATCCGTGCGCGGGGTTTAACCCTACGGAAATAAAGTTAAACGTTTGGGACGAAATATCAGCCGCGCAAAGCTAAAAATGGGAAGTCCTTTAATAAAGAGGGAAAAATGTTTAAAAAAGTTTTAATTGCAAACAGAGGCATAATAGCGGCGCGCATAGAAAGAACGCTTAAAAAAATGGGCGTTAAGAGCGTAGCTTTATATACAAAAGCCGATATAGACAGCCTGCATGTTCAAAATGCGGACGAAGCGGTTTGTATTGGAGAGGGAAACGTTAAAGAAAGTTATTTAAACGCCGAACTCATTTTAAAAACAGCTATAGAAACGCAGTGCGAAGCCGTTCATCCCGGATATGGATTTTTAAGCGAAAACGCCGATTTTGCGCAAGAGTGCGAAAACAGCGGAATAAAATTTATAGGTCCTTTGCCGCGCCAAATAAGAGAGTTCGGGCTTAAACACCGCGCAAGAGAAATTGCTAAAAAAGCGGGCGTTTCTATTTTAGAAGGGAGCGGTTTGATAGACAATGTTGAAACAGCGCAAAGCCAAGCTCTTAAAATAGGCTATCCCGTAATGCTTAAAAGCACGGCGGGCGGCGGCGGGATAGGCATGAGAGTTTGCCGCTGCGAAAGCGAGCTTGCGGAAAACTTTTTGGCGGTTTCGCGGCTTGCCGCTTCAAACTTTAAAGACGGCGGAGTGTTTATTGAAAAATATATCGCTAATGCAAGACATATAGAAGTTCAGATTTTTGGTTCGCGAAGCGGGCAAATTATAACTCTTGGCGAACGCGATTGTTCCGTTCAAAGAAGGAATCAAAAAGTTGTTGAAGAAAGCCCCGCTCCGAAAATTTCTGAAGAGACAAGGCGGAATATGCTTGCCGCGGCAAAAGCTCTTGCCAAAGAGGCGCGCTACGAAAACGCCGGGACTGTGGAATTTCTCTACGACGGCGATACGGAGGAATTCTATTTTTTAGAAGTCAACGCGCGCCTTCAAGTAGAACACGCTATAACTGAAGAAGTATGCGGAGCAGACCTTGTTGAAATGATGGTAAAAGAAGCCGCCGGCGAGCTTGGGATTATAGAAGACAAAGTTCCTCAAGGCGTAAGCATAGAAGCTAGAATTTACGCCGAAGACCCTTTGCGGGATTTTTGCCCGTCTTCTGGGAAAATCACAAAAATAATTTTGCCTGATAATTCTTGTATTGAAAATTGCGCTTTAGGAAATGTCCGCGTTGAAACTTGGCTGCAAGACAATATTGCGGTTTCGCCTCTTTACGACCCCATGCTTGCAAAAATTATCGTAAAAGGCAAAGACAGAGAGGCTGCGCGTGAAAATTTAGAAAAAGCGCTTATGCAAACAAAAATTTACGGCGTTGCGACCAATATAAATTATCTGCTTTCTCTTATAAAACAGGACTATTACAAAAACGCCTATTTAAACGCGTCTATGCTTAAAAATTTTTCACCTCAAGAAAACGCGCTTGAAGTAATAGACGCCGGCGTTCAAACTTCAGCGCAGGATTATCCGGGGATAGTAGGTTATTGGGGAGTAGGCGTTCCGCCCTGCGGCGCTATGGATATGTTTTCTTTTAGACTTGGGAACAAAATTTTAGGAAATCCAGACGACGCCTGCGGACTTGAACTCACTTTAAGAGGCGGAACGTATAAGTTTAGAAGCGCCGCCGTATTTTGTATTACAGGCGCGGATATGGACGCAAAACTAGACGGCAAGCCCGTAAAAATGTATGAAGCTCTGCGCGCAGACACAGGGCAGATTTTAGAGTTTTGCGAAACGCAAAAAGGTATGAGAACGTATCTGCTTGTAAAAGGCGGCTTTGATATTGCCGCGGTTTTAAATTCAAAATCAACTTTTATTCTTGGGAAATTCGGCGGACATTCGGGCAGAGCTTTAAGAAACGGAGACGTTATAGGCATAAATGAAACCGCGTCTAAACATATAAAACGTCTTTTATTTAAACCTGAGCCTTTTAGAAACGAATGGATTATCGGCGTAATTCCGGGTCCTCATTGCGACGAAGAATTTTTAAAAAATTCGTTTTTGGATACGTTTATAAAAACGAAATGGAAAATACATTTTAACAGTTCAAGAACGGGCGTGCGTTTAATAGGTCCGGCTCCGCAATGGGCGCGTTCAGACGGCGGGCAGGCGGGTCTTCATCCGTCTAATATACACGATACGGCATATTCCGTAGGCGCGCTTGACTTGACGGGCGATATGCCTATTTTGTTAGGACCTGACGGTCCCAGTTTAGGCGGTTTTGTGTGTCCTGTAACTACGGCAAGCGCGGAACTGTGGAAACTAGGACAGTTAAAGCCTAACGACAAAGTAATGTTTAAACTGCTGACGCTTGAAGAAGCCAGATATTTAAAAGACAGGCAGGAACTTTTCTTGTCGGATATTGAAAAACATAATGTAAACAATGTAATAAACAGCGCGATTCATACGCCGCATTCTATACTGCCGCAAAATTATCCCGTGCTGTTTAGGGAAAACGGCGCAAGGCTTTTTACCGTAAGATGCGCAGGCGACAGATATTTGCTGATAGAATACGGCGAAATGGTGTTAGACATATCTTTGCGGTTTAAAGTTCACAGCCTTATGAGCGTTCTTTCAAGTTCAGGTTTGCCGATAATAGAAATGACGCCGGGCGTTAGAAGTTTGCAAATACATTTTGACATAAACAAAATTTCTTTAAAAGACGCTTTGAAAAAAGTTATAGAGCTTGAAAATTATTTAGGAGACAAAACCGATTTTGAAGTTCCGTCAAGAATAGTCAAAATGCCTCTTTCTTGGGACGACCCGCAAATACGGCTTGCAGTGGAAAGATACCATAAAAACGTCCGCCCCGACGCTCCGTGGTGTCCGAGCAATATAGAGTTTATAAGAAGAATTAACGGGCTTGAGAGCGAAGACGAAGTAAAAAAAATAATATTTAACGCAAGCTATTTAGTTTTAGGTTTAGGCGACGTTTATTTGGGCGCGCCGCTTACTGTGGCTGTAGACCCGCGCCACAGGCTTGTCACTACTAAATACAATCCTGCAAGAACTTGGACGCCCGAAAACGCCGTTGGAATAGGCGGGGCGTATATGGGCATTTACGGCATGGAAGGACCGGGCGGCTACCAGCTTTTTGGAAGAACAATACAGGTTTGGAACGCTTTGCAAAGAGATACGAAAACGTTTTCTAAACAAAAACCGTGGTCTTTAGATTTTTTTGACCAAATACGTTTTTTCCCCGTAAGCGCGCGGGAACTGCTTGAGCTTAGAGAAGATTTTTTAAGAGGAAAATACGAGCTTGAAATTGAGCAAAGCGCGTTTAATTTAAAAGAACATCTGCTTTGGCTTGATGAAATAAAAGGCGAAACGGACGTTTTTGAAAACAAACGCAAAGCGGCCTTTGAAGCTGAAAAACTGCGTTGGAAAGAGCAAGGGCTTGATAAATTTGTTTCTGAAACAGACATTGCCGAAACGTCTGAAGAAATAATACCAAAAGGCGCGTCCGCCGTCCGCGCGTCTATGACGGGAGTAGTTTGGAAAATTGCCGTTTACGCAGGACAGGAAGTAAAAAAAGGCGACGCTGTTATTATTGAAGAAAGTATGAAAATGGAACTTTCGCAAATTGCGCCAAAAAACGGCATTGTAGAAAAAATATGCGTTTTGGCGGGGCAGCAAGTAAACGCGGGGCAGGTATTGGCGATAATAAAATAAACGCATGCTTGCGCCGCGCGGCGTTTTAAAATTTGTAATTTAAAAATCCGCAGGAAGCGAAAAAAATAAAAACACAAAGGCATAAATAATGATTTTACCTTCAAAATTATCAATACAATGGTTGAGACGGCAATATATAAACGGCGGGATTTCTCCCCTGCAGGTTGTAAAGGCTGTTATAGCGCGCGCGCAGGCTGGCGATAAAATGAATATTTGGATAACAAAACCGAATATGAAATTAATTAAACCTTATTTAGACGCTTTAAAAAAACGCTCTCTTTCTAAACATAAACTTTGGGGAATTCCGTTTGCTATAAAAGACAATATTGACCTTGCGGGCATTCCCACTACGGCGGCTTGTTGCGCTTACTCTTATACTCCAAAAGAAAGCGCAAAAGCGGTAAAACTTTTAATCGCGCAAGGCGCAATACCTATAGGAAAAACTAATATGGATCAGTTTGCCACAGGTCTGGTTGGAACGCGTTCGCCTTACGGGGAAGTTTGCAACGCTTTAAACCCTGAATATATAAGCGGCGGCTCAAGTTCCGGGTCGGCGGTTTGCGTGGCGGACGGGCAGGCGGCTTTTGCTTTAGGCACAGACACTGCGGGTTCGGGCAGAGTTCCCGCAATGTTAAACGGGATTTACGGTTTTAAGGCTTCAATAAACGCATGGGATATGCAAGGCGTTGTTCCAGCATGCGAAAGTTTAGACTGTTTGAGCGTTTTTGCAAACTCAATTGACGACTGCATAGAAGTTGACGGGCTTGTAAGGCAAAACGGAAAATTGTTTTTGCAGACGCCTGATTGTATTTGCCTGCCAAAAGACGAGCTTGAATTTTTCGGCGATTTTGCGCAGGAATATAAAAACTGCTGGGAGGAATTTAAAACAAATATTTCCGAAACTTTACGCGCGCGCGGAGTGGAAGTAAAATACGTTAAAAATGAGATTTTTCGCGAAACTGCAAAACTTTTATACGACGGACCATACATAGCGGAACGCTGGGCGTCGCTAGGCGGTTTTATATCAAAAAATGAAAATGAAATTTTGCCCGTTACAAGAAAAATACTTGAAAGCGGCAAAGATAAAAATTTTAGCGCGGCTTGTTTATTTGACGCTTTCCATAAATTGCAAAAGTATAAAAAACAGGTAAAAGAAATTTTAAAAAACGCGGTTTTAATTTTGCCTACCGCAGGGGGAACTTTTACAAGAAAACAGGTTGCAGAAAATCCTGTAGGAACAAACAATAAAATGGGTTTATACACAAATCACTGCAATTTGTTAAATCTTGCGGCTTTTGCCGTCCCTTATAAAAAAACAAAAAGCGGGTTTCCGTTTGGCGTAACGGCGTTTTCTCTTTCTGACAAAGAAAGTTATCTGCCGTTTAGCGCGGGCATAATAAGCGAGTTAGAAAAAGACGTAGCGTTTGCCGTTCACGGACTTCATATGAACGGCATGGAGTTAAACCGCGATTTAAAAAGTTTGGGCGCAAAATTTATAAAGAAAACAAAAACGGACAAAACTTATAAATTATACGCTTTAAACACAAATCCCGTAAAACCCGGTCTTGTAAAAGTTTGTTCGCAAGGCGCTCAAATTGAAACCGAATTGTGGAGTCTTGCTCAAAAAGATTTTGCCGAGTTTGTTTCAAAAGCGGATTCTCCTATGTCTTTTGGTAAAATAAAATTGTTTGACGGAAGCGAAACTTTCGGGTTTTTGTGCGAGCCTTACGCCGTTAAAAACGCTGTGGAAATAACGTCTTACGGCGGATGGAAAAGTTTTTATGAAAATGAAAAACGGAGGTCTAAAAAATGAAAATGTTAAAAGCTATCATCCGCCCGGAAAAAGCTCAAGAAATTCTTGCAAAACTTGCCGAAGCGGGTTTTTCGGCGGCTACAAGAGTGAGTATTTTAGGGCGCGGCAAACAGCGCGGCATTAAAGTGGGCGACATATACTACGACGAAATTCCAAAAGAACTCATAATGATTGTGCTTGAAGACGCCGACATTGAAAAGGCGCAAAAAATTATAGTTGAAACGGCAAAAACGGGCAAAAAAGGCTCTTTTGGAGACGGAAAAATTTTTATTATGCCCGTTGAGCGCGCAGTTACAATAAGCAAGGCGTGAACGATAAGAAAGCAGCTAGGAAGTTAGGCGGCTGGGCAGCTAAGCAACAGCAACGACAAAGGCAACGGCGAACGACAAATACTCCGTCAGTGACGGATATAACGGCAGACAATAAAACCAGTATATCTGCGTTGCTTTACAGTTTCGTTTTTAGATTGGCTGCTGTTTTTGCCTTTCGTAGT
>JAISLV010000236.1 GCA_031277075.1 Endomicrobium sp.
AAGAAATAGAAGAAATTTACAAAAAAGCGTTTTAAAAACTCGGCGGCGGTTAAACGCAAAGAATATTTTTCGGCTCTATAGAGATAAAATTCGTCTCGTTTGCCGCAAGATTTTCAGCCCACTTTTTTTTGGACAGTCTTATCATAGCCTCGTTTGCGTTTTTTTGTTCCAAGATGTCTGCCATAACTATCATTTCAAAATTCTCTTCAAACACTCTGCTTACGCGGCATCTGAAGATATTTTTGCCCGCGCCCGTTCCAAACCTTATATTGTGCGCTCTGACGCCTACAAATTTTACGTCGTTTCTGACGGGCTTGTCAGTTTCTAGGATAATATTCCAATCTGCCGCCCACACTTGATTTTCAGCGGCTTTTTTGGCAGCCGATATATTTTTACATCCCGTAAGAAGCAGCGCCTCGTAAGAAGAGGGCGCGTCGAAAGTTTCAACTTTATTGCTGTGAGAAATAAGACGTCCTTCAGACATTATAATGACGTCGTCGCAAAGACGGAAAATTTCGTCGCGGCTGTGCGAAACAAAAAGAACGGGAATATCAAGCCCGTTTATAGTTTCAAGCATGCGGCTTACCATTTGCGTGCGCAAATACTCGTCTAAGGCGGAAAACGGCTCGTCTAGCATAAGAATTTTAGGCTCTACGGCAAGTATTCTTGCAAGAGCGACTCTTTGTTTTTGCCCGCCTGACAATTGCGACGGGTACATATTCCCGTAATTTGCAAGATTTACGTATTTAAGCATATTTGCGACAATCTCTTCTTTTTTTGCGGTTGAACCGTTAAGTCCAAAAGAAATATTTTGCGCGGCGGTAAGATTTGGAAAAAGCGCGTAATTTTGAAATAGAAAACCTGTTTTTCTCTCTTGAGGTTTTAAGTTTATTTTCTTTTCCTCGTCAAATAATACGCGCCCGTCTAAAACAATTTTTCCGCGATCGGGCGAAATAAGCCCGGCAAGCATATTTAAAGTCATGCTTTTGCCGGAACCTGAAGCGCCTAAAATGCCCGTCACCTTGACATTAGTTTCAAACGAGGCGTTAAATGTAAAGTTATTAAACTTTTTTTCAGCTTCAAAGCGTAAGTTCACGGTTTAAATTTTTCCTCCATAATATTTTTTGCTTTGGCGGTCTAACCATAAATTCATAGCGGTCATGCTAAACAAAGAAAACGCAAGTATTATTAAAACCCATATCAAAGCGTCTTTGTCGCGCCCGCTTGACACGAGAAAATATATAGACACAGGCATTGTAGAAGTAACGCCCGATATATTCCCAGCAAGCATTATAGTAGCTCCAAATTCCCCCAAAGCGCGCGCAAAAGCCAATATTACGCCCGCAAGAATTCCCGGCCAGCTTATAGGCAAAACTACTTTAAAAAATATTTTCATATTTCCCGCGCCAAGCGTTTTTGCGGCGTTAATTAAATTTACGTCCATTTGTTCAAAAGCGCCGCGGGCAGTTTTATACATTAAAGGGAAAGATACGACCGTAGCCGCAATTACCGTCGCCGTCCAAGTAAACGCCACTTTTATCCCGATAGAATTTAAAAACGCTCCGATAAAAGTATTTTTTCCAAAAATTAAAAGCAATATATACCCCACTACCGTAGGAGGCAAAACCATAGGAATTGTAATTATGCTGTCAAAAAATCCCTTTAGTTTGCTTTTGCTGTTTGCTATAAGCCACGCCGTAAAAATGCCCGTAAAAAACGTTATAAACGTCGCGGCAAACGTCGTCTTAATTGATACCCAAAACGGCGAAAAATCCATAGTTTTAGCTCCTAATTAGCCGTAGCTTTATGAGAAACTGCCGAAGTATGTCATTTCAGAATCTGCCGTTAAGCCGTTTCGTTTAACAGCAGATTTCGAAACAATAACGGACAACTGCCAATGGCAAAGACGACGGCAACCGCAAATACAAACTGCAAATACCCCGTCGGCGTTCCGCCGCCGCGCCTTTTACAAAAAGGGGAATTTAACGACGTTGTTTGTGTCTTTATTCCCCTTTTGCAAAAGGGGTGGCAGCGCAGACAATGTCTGCGCTGACGGGGTATTTGCCTTTGCCGTCTTAGCTTTTGCTTAGCCGCTTTAAAATTTATAGACAACGTCTATCTGCGTTACCTGCTGCGGTTTTTTACCGTCAATATTTGTCATATCGTAATATGTAATATTTAACGTCAAATTTTTAAGCAATCCCAAAGCCGCAAATCCTTCAAAACCTTTCCCGGGGTCTGCGTTATAAGCGCTTGTATTTCCAAAACCCAAAGGTATGGCGTTTGCTTCAACCCGCCTATATCCGCCTTTTAACTGCCATTTTCCAAAATCGTTCACCTTATCGTCGCCTATTCCCAAATACGCTATAAATGCGTTTTTGTCCTCTTTTGCGGCGTCGTTGACATTAGAACTGTATTCTCCGCTGAAAACAACTCCATATGATGAGACAATATTGTTATATTTAATTTCCCAGCTTGGATTTATAAGCGTAAGAGAACCGTTTGATTTAATCCAAGTAGTCGTGCTGTGTCCCTGAAAATCAAACTGTCTAAAAGCTATTGCGGCTTTCGCGCTGAAATTTCCTTGCTTGTATTCAGCTCCGCCTTGCAATATCGCAGAAATATTCATTGGAATATCTCTTGCAGTTTCATTATCTTGGTATCTTGTAAGCGAATACCAGCCTGCGTTTGCAAAAAATTTCAATTTATCCGACTTTTTAATATTTGCGTTTACCGCTAAGCCGTAAGGATTTACGTCTGTTTTCCATATAAGCTGAGACGGTTTCCAATCTGAAAGCCCGCTTTTAATTTTGCCCGCTGAAATTGAAAGCGTTTTGCTGGGAGCGTATTGAAAATACGCGTAGGCAAGGAAGACGGCGGCATTGCTGAAATCTTCAAAATCTACAAAAGCCGACGTAGGATTTGTGCCGCTTGTTTCAAGCCCGAAAACGGCTTTTGTTTTTTCAGACGGAGCGGTTTCAAACCCTAAACGAAACCGCGCCCTTTGGCGCTCTCTGTCAAACTTTTGCGCTCCTTTTTCGTCATGCGTAAGCTCGCTTCTTAAAGTTATATCGCCTGATATTTTCATATTTGAAACCCATTTTGTAACTGAGCTTTCTTTTACAGTCTTTTTTTCAGCGGATTTATCCGCGGCATTTGCCGCATTTATCAAAGTTTCAGCTTCTTCCTGCGAAATAATTCCTTTTTCAGACAATTTATTTGCCAAATCGTCTATTTGAGAGGCTTGCAAAAAAGTAGTTCCTGCAAATACCAAAGCTATTAGAATTAATATTTTTTTTATCATAGTTTTATTCTCCTTATAAAACTTTTTACCAACGTAAAAACGCGCCGTTTTAGTCAACGGTTTTAAATCCGTATTTTGTAAATATGCTTTTAGCTTTATCTGATTTCAAATATTCAAAAAAAGCCGCCGCGCCTTTATTGTCTTTTGCCTGCGAAAGAATAGCCGCAGGATAGACGATTTTTTTAAGAGGCGTAAGCGTTATAATAACTTTTACGTCGTTAGGTCTTGTGGCTGCGTCTGTAGAATAGACAAAACCTATGTCTGCGGCGTTTGCGGCTACCTGCGCTAATACGGCGGTCACATTTTGCGCAAGATTGAGTTTCCCTTTAGCTTTGAGAGAAGAGAAAAGTTTATCATCGTAAGAATTTAAAAGATTATACGCGTATTCTCCAGCAGGCACAGGCGAAGAGCCTTCGTAATTTCCTATTGAAACCATCGCACCTTTAGATATCCAGTTTATAAGGATTTTTACGTTTTCAGCTTCGTCTTTGCCGTTAAACTGCGGCTGCAAAGCGTTTAGCGGAACTATCGCGGTAAGTTTGTTTTCAAGCATATCAAACCTCGTCCCCGCCGCCAAAGCGGGTTCAACTTTATCCATGCTGCCTTTTGAAGCCGAAATAAAAATGTCGGCTCCGCCTGCGGCGTTTATTTGTTGAGCCAAAGTTCCGCTGCTGTCGTAATTTGTCCGCACTTCGTATTTTGAATTTTCTTTTTTAAATT
>JAISLV010000029.1 GCA_031277075.1 Endomicrobium sp.
GACGCACAGCGGCGCAAAAAAACGTTTCAAAGTTACGGGAAGCGGAAAAGTTAAATTTAAAAAACCCGGACAAAGACATTTGATGACGGGCGATTCCGGGAATCAAAACAGACAATCAAGGAAACCTTCAATAGTCTCGGAAGCGGATATGAAGATAATGAAGAAATATTTGCCTTATAAGTTCTGATAAAAGGCTGTAAATTAAGCCGCTTTGGCGGCGGGCAAAAGCCCGAGTTAAATATAAAAACGTTTAACGCGTTTCTAGTTTTGCCGCGCTCCGTCTGCGCGTAATTTTTTCAGTTTTATATTAGCCGTTAATTATTATTGGGCGTCTCTAAAAATTTATAATATTCGCAATGCCGCGCGCTTGGGCAATGCCGCCGCGGCGGGGCAAAGAAGAAAACGCAAAGCCCCGTTCTAAGCAAACGCGGGCAAGTTTTCAGACGCGCAAACGCCGCAAAGGGCGAGGCAATGGATGTCGTTAGAGTTTTTAGAGACGCCAAAATTATAAAAGGAGTTGTAAATGCGTACTAAAAGCGCGGTATATACAAGACAAAAAAAGAAAAAAATATTCAGGCTTGCAAAAGGCTCTTACGCCACGAAGAAAAACCGCTGGAGAATGGTTCAGCAGCAAGTTGAGCGTTCTTTGGCTTACGCTTACGTAGGAAGAAAAGACAATAAGGCGAATTTTAGAACACTTTGGATTATACGTCTTAACGCCGCAGTTAGAGAACACGGCATGTCTTACAATAGATTTATATCAGGTCTTAAAAAAGCCAATGTCGCAATAGACAGAAAAATGCTTGCAGATATAGCGGTCAACGACGCTTCTTCTTTTAAACAGCTTGTAGACACGGCTAAAACCGCTTAAATAAAAGATGAATTATTCTCCGGCAAAGACTACCGTATTATTTTTTTTAGCTCTTATAGCCGCGGGTTTTGCGCTTTTGTCTCTTCCGTTTTCGCGCGCCGACGGACAAAGTTTTTCTGCGCTTACAAGTCTTTTTACGGCTGTTTCCGCGTCTTGCGTAACAGGTCTTAGCGTGGTAAATATAAGCGCGTATTTTTCTTTTTTCGGACAGCTTGTTATTTTAGCTCTTATGCAGCTTGGCGGCATAGGTTATATGCTTGTTACAACCGCAGCCGCCTTGCTGCTTGGCAAAATAGCTTTGAAAGACAAACGCGTAATGCATGAACTTTTTGATATTTCGTCTTTCGGCGATTTAAGCAAAATTATTTTTAAAGCCGTATTTTTTGTTTTTACCATTGAGGCTGTCGGGGCTTTAATTCTCACAATTGTTTTTTTAAAAGACTTTTCTTTTTTTAAAGCCTTATATTTTGGAATTTTTCATTCCGTAGCCGCTTTTTGCAATGCGGGCTTTTCGCTTTTTTCAGACAGCATGTCTTTATACGCTTCAAGCCCCGCCATTTTATATACGATGTCGTTTTTGGTAATACTTGGCGGGATAGGTTTTTTTGTAATAGTAGATTTATACGACGCTTTCAAAAATTCCCGCCTTCATCTTTTAACGCATACCAA
The DNA here is from genome assembly GCA_031277075.1 of Endomicrobium sp. Taxonomy (GTDB): domain Bacteria; phylum Elusimicrobiota; class Endomicrobiia; order Endomicrobiales; family Endomicrobiaceae; genus JAISLV01. The sequence continues at coordinate 1,541 of JAISLV010000029.1, forward strand.
AGTAGTGCTTTCTATGACGGCGGGCATAATTTTTTTTAGTTTTTTGTTCTTTTTATTTTTTACCGACATTGAAATACTTAAAGGAAACGGTTTGCTCTATTGCGTAAACAACGCTTTTTTTCAAAGCGCAAGCGCAAGGACTGCGGGCTTTTCTTCGGTTCCCATATATTTGTTTGACGATTTCGCCGAAATTACGCTTTCGGCTCTTATGTTTATAGGAGCCGCTCCCGGCGGAACTGGCGGCGGTTTAAAAGTTACGACATTGGCTTTAGTTTTTATTTTTGTAAGAGGAATGCTTAAAGGCGAAAGCGAATTTACGATTTTTAAAAGCAGAATTCCGCGCGATTTAATAGAAAAAGCTCTTACGGTTTTTATATTGTTTGTTTTTGCGGCTATAGTTTTTTCAGCCGTTTTAGTTTTGCTCGAGCATGATAAAAAACCGATAGACGTAATTTTTGAAGCGGTGTCAGCGGTGTCTACCGCAGGTCTTTCAATTGGGATTTCGCATTCTTTGTCAGGCGCGGGGAAAATCACGGTTATTTTGGCTATGATTTTAGGGCGCGTAGGCATAATTTCCGCCCTCATTCTTATGCTTTCGTCAAAACAGCAGACAAACAAAGTTCAATATCCGCAGTCTAGGATAATGGTCGGCTAACTGTCGTCTTTAAAAGGTTTTTATGAAAAAGAAACAATTTGCGGTAATCGGACTAGGCACTTTCGGATACAGCGTGGCTACGGAACTTGCTAAAAAAGGAATGCAGGTTCTTGCTATAGACAACGATTCTGAAATAGTCAACGAAATAAGCTCTTACGTTACGCAAGCGTTAATAGTTGACGTTACCGACGAAAAAGCCGTTAAAGAAGCGGGCGTCGCAGATTGCGACTCGGTAATAATAGCCATAGGCGGAAATATTGAAACAAGCATTTTAGCCACTCTCATAATAAAAGAGCTGGGCGTTAAAAATATCATAGTCAAATGTTCAAGCAGGTGGCATTTAAGAGTCGCCGCAAAACTCGGAGCTGACACCGTAATTTATCCGGAATTTGAAATGGCTAAAAAGCTGGTTGACTCTATGGTGACGCCAAATATTTTAGAGCAGATAGCCCTTTCAAAAGATTATAACTTGGTTGAAATATTAGCCCCTCAGAAACTTATAGGAAAAGCCATAAAAGATTCTGGCATAAGGCGCGATTACGGGGTAAATATCATAGCCGTGCGCAGACAAATTCCTTTTATAAACGACGAAGGACAAACCGATATTAAAGAAGAAATTAATATGGTTCCTTCGCCTGATTATGAAATAATGAAAAACGACGTTTTAGTCGTAATAGGGCAGGAAAAGTCGCTTGAAAAATTAAAAAAAGTCTAAAAAATTCGTTTTTATCGTTTTAAGCCGCATAGTTTAGGTTTTTGTCCGCAGGGATAACAAAATACCGTAAAACGCCGGGCTTTGAGTTTTTTTAAGGGAAACTTTACGGTAATAAAGGCGTAAAGATTTATGGAAAACAAAGAAATCAACAGCAAAGTAAATTCTGAAACCAGCCATTTGGATATGGGGAAATTTTATTTCCTAAACAATAATATAGACGAAGCCGTAGCGGAATTTAAAAAAGTTTTAGAAATAAATCCCGTCAATGCCGAAGCCTATTATAATTTGGGACTTATAAGCGAAAGCGGAAACAAAATAGACGAAGCAAAAGAACTATACGCTCGCGCCTTAAACATAAATCCAAGCTATAAAATAGCCCGAGAAAAACTTGAAAAACTGATAGGGCTTTGACGACATGACGGCGGCGGCTTGACGCATAGGCATATTGCGGCGGCAACTGACAAAAATGACGGTTGCAACTTACAAATCTGCGGCGACAGCAAGGCGGATTTTATAGACGCCTAAAAAGGAATTTTATGGTAAATATTGAACAAATTGCAAGCGAAGCGCTTGCAAAGATTGACGGCGCAGATATTTCCGCGCTTGAAGTTTTAAGGCTTGAATATCTTGGCAAAAGCGGCGTTTTAACGCAAATATTGAAATCTCTTTCGCAATATTCAACAGAAGAAAAAAAAGTTTTCGGCTCTATGGCAAATAAAGCCAAAAGCGATATAGAAAAAGCGATAGAAAACAAAAAAGAGAATTTAAAAAAAGCCGCGCTTGACGAAAAAATGCTGAAAGAAAAACTTGACCCGTCGCCAGCTTTTTATTTCCCTTTTTCAAAAGGCAGCTTACACCCTATTTTGCAAACCATAGACGGAATATGCTGCGTGTTTAAATCTTTGGGATTTTCCGTCGCCGAAGGACCTGAAATTGAAACCGACTGGTATAATTTTGAGGCTTTAAATATTCCTAAAGACCACCCTGCAAGAGACGCTCAAGACACTTTTTACCTTGAAGGAATGAACAATCTTTTGAGAACGCACACTTCCCCCGGTCAAATTCACGTTATGGAAAAACAAGTTCCGCCCGTAAAAGTAATAGTTCCGGGAAGAGTCTACAGAAACGAAGCGTCCGACGCGTCGCATTCTTCAACTTTTCACCAAATTGAAGGGCTTGCCGTTGGGGAAAATATAACCTTTGCCGATTTAAAAAACGTTTTGGCGCAATTCGTCCACAAATTTTTCGGAAACGATTTAGACATACGTTTTAGACCGTCGTATTTTCAATTTACCGAACCGTCCGCAGAAGTTGACATACAGTGTTTTTTTTGCAAAGGCAAAGGCTGCCGCGTGTGTAAAAATTCGGGCTGGATTGAAACGCTGGGCTGCGGTATGGTTCACCCAAACGTCTTAAAAGCCGTCAACTATGACGCCGAAAAATATTCCGGCTACGCTTTCGGAATAGGCGTTGAAAGAGTCGCTATGCTTAAATACGGCATAGACGACATAAGATTATTTTACGAAAACGATTTAAGATTTTTGAAGCAATTTTAAGCGCAAAAAGGCAGAGAAAGCGGCTTGCCGCGCGAAAAATATTTTATATGCCGGCATAATGGCGAGTATCCCGCAAGGCGCGGGGAAATAACCGTTGCGGCGTAGATATTTTATCATAGCTTTCTTGCGTTTTCCCGCCATAGCCGTTTAGCCGTATTGTTTGCAGTTTTTTTTGCCGTCTAATTTTGTTAAAAGGATTTAATATGAAAGCGTCGTATAACTGGCTTAAAAAATTTGTTGATTTTGATTTGCCGCCCGATGATATTGCCCGCCTGCTTACTTCCATAGGCGTTGAAACTTCCGTTTTGTCTTTGGGTTTGGGTTTTTCGGGCGTAGTTAGCGCAAAAGTGCTGGACGTTCAAAAACACCCCAATGCCGACAAATTGCATTTATGTTCTGTTACCGACGGAACAAACGATTATAGCGTAGTATGCGGCGCGCCAAACGTCGCCGCAGGACAAACGGTCGCTCTTTCAAAAATCGGAGCCGTTTTGCCGGGAAATATTGAAATAAAAAAATCAAAAATAAGAGGCGTTGAATCCGAGGGCATGCTTTGTTCCGAAAGCGAGCTGGGCTTAAAAGAAAAATCCGAAGGAATTTTTGTTCTGCCCGAGAACGCGCCTTTGGGAGTTCCTCTAGAAAAAATTTTGGGCGAAAACGATTCTATCCTTGAAATAGAAATTACCACTAACAGAGGCGACGTTTTAAGTCATCTTGGGATAGCTAGGGAAATAGGCGCAAAACTTAAAAAAAATCCCATTTTGCCGGTTATCAAAACTCCTAAACTTTCTTCTTTCAGCATAGTAAAACTTGAGTCTGATATGTGCCTTAGATATATAGGCTGCGTGATTTCAGGCGTCAAAGTCGCTCCGTCGCCGAAATGGATTTGCGAGTCTTTAGAAAAATGCGGCGTAAGACCGATAAACAATATTGTCGACATAACAAATTACGTAATGCTTGAGTTGGGGCAGCCTATGCACGCTTTTGATATAAGCAAACTTGCGTCAAAAAAAGTTATAGTGAGAGCCGCTAAAGACGGCGAAACAATAACCGCTCTTGACGGCAGAAACTACGAGCTTGACGCGCAAACGCTTGTAATAGCCGACGAAGAAAAACCTATAGCCATAGCTGGCGTTATGGGCGGAGAGTATTCTGGCATTGACGCGCAGACGCAGACTGTTTTTTTAGAAAGCGCGATATTTAGCCCGTCTTCAATAAGAAGAACTTCAAAGAAATTAAATCTCGCAAGCGATTCTTCGTATAGGTTTGAAAGAGGCTTAGGCTGGGACATAGCCGAGCTTGCCTCTTGGCGCGCCGCAAATTTAATCTTGGAAGTCGCGGGCGGAAAAATAGAAACTAGGGAAGATATTGCAAAAATTGATTACGAAAAAACGGAAATAACGCTGCGTATAGACCGCGTTGAAAAACTTTTGGGCTATGCGATTGAAGAGGACGAACTAGCTTCGGCGTTAAGATTTTTAGGAATAGATTTGCAGCCAAGAGGCGGAGTAATTTTGTGCGTAATTCCGTCTTGGAGAAACGATATAAAAGAAGAAGTTGACCTAATAGAAGAGATAGCGCGAATATACGGATATGACAATATCCCAAAGCCGCCTGAGGAAAAAACGCAAATTCGGACGAAAAATAATTCTTTTTTTCCGCATATAGTGGAATCTTTTAGAACAAAACTTTCGGGGCTTGGTTTCAGCGAGGTTTTAAATTACAGTTTTTGCGAGATAAAAGAGCTTGAAAGTTTAGGGCTTAAATACCATTATAAGATAGCAAATCCCATATCAAAAGAAAACGAAGTTTTAAGACCTTCGCTGCTTGCGTCTTTATACAAAAATCTTGCGCTGAATTTAGACAGGGGAGCCGAAAGCGCGGCGCTTTTTGAATACGGAAAAACTTATTCGCAAAGCGGAGAAAAGAAAATGTTTGCCGCGATAGCGTGCGGAAACGTTTGGCGCGAATGGTGGAGCTGGACGGAGAAAAAAATATGCCCGAAATACGACTTTTATTTCGGCGGCGGAATAGTAAAAAATATTTTGCCGTCTGAAGATTTTATAATTTCTGAAAATTTAGCTCCTGAAAAGTATTTTCATTACGGGAAAACCGCTTCTGTAATTTACAGAGGAAAAACCGTCGGCGGCTTCGGCGTTTTAAAGCCGTCTATATGCGAATGTTTAAAAAACGGAGACGAAGTTTTCTATTTTGAAATTGACGTTGAAACTTTACAAGACTCCTATTGCGGAAAAGATTCTTATTATAAACGTTATTCAAAATTTCCGTCGTTAAAAAGAGACATTTCTCTTATTGCTGACAAAAAATTGCCTTTTTCAAAAATAGAAAAAACGTTTAAAAACGTTATGAAAACGGGAAACGTTTTAAAAGAATACTCTCTTTTTTCAGTATATGAAGACGCCGCAAAACTTGGCGAAGATAAAATAAGCTATTCTTTTAGGCTGACGTATAGAGACAACGAAAAAACGCTTACGGACGAAGAAGCGAACAAAGATATGAACAATTTGCTTTCAAAACTAGACAAAGAGCTGTCTGTAACTTTACGCCAAAGCTGACGGATTTTTAGAGACGTCCGCATTATAAGATATTGACAACTTGAGTTCAAAAACTATAAACGGAATATGAAAAAAATATTTGCAGCATCCTTTATTTTATCTTTATTTTTATTTTTAGTTCCGTTGTCTGCAAAAGCTCAAACGGAACCCAAAACTAAAACTATCGGCGAAATCGTCGCCGATTTTGACGATTATGTTCAAAAAACCAAAAAAGACTGGAATATTCCGGGCATGGCGGTTTGTCTGGTTGAAGGCGATAAAATAATTTATAAAAAGGCTTTCGGCGTAAGAAACATAAATTCGCAGCAGCCTGTTGACGTAAATACGCTTTTTCAAATAGCGTCCTGCTCAAAATCTTTCAGCGCGGTTTTAACGGCTATGCTTGTAGATTACGGGTATTTGAAGTGGAACGATAAAGTAATAGAGTATCTCCCGTATTTTGCTCTTTACGATAAAGACGCAAGCGACGCTATGACGGTTGAAGATTTGCTTTCCCAAAATTCAGGGCTGCCCGACCATTCCCAGCATTTAATGACGCTTTTCGGATACGATAAAGACTATATCTTAACTTCTATGCGCTATATCAAGCCCGAAGGCGTATTTAGAAAAAAATACAGCTATCAAAACAATCTCTTTTTGGCTCTGGAAAAAGTAATAGAAAAAGCTACGGAACAGCCTTTTAGCAAGGTAATAAAAAAATACGTTTTTAATTCGCTTAATATGAAAAACGCGACGGTTAATTATCAAAGCTGGCTGAAGTCAAAAAATAAAGTTTTAGGGCATTACTACAAAAACGGACTTCTTAACGAAATACCCGCCAATCTTTCGTATTCGCAATGGCCTTACGTTTTGCCCGCCGCAAGCGGAATAAACGCAAGCATAGACGATGTGTCAAAATGGCTTTCTTTTATAGCTAACGGCGCGCAGCTTTACGGAATTTCTTTGCTTTCAAAAAACACTTTTGACAAATTGTTCGAAAAGAAAGTCTACGTCAACAGCGACGTTTCCGATAAAAACAACAAAAATTATTATTGTATGGGGTGGAGACTTTCGGAATACGGCAAAGAAAAAATTTATTGGCATGCAGGAATGACCGACGGACAGGGCGCCTACGTAGCTTTTTTAAAAGATAAAAAAATAGGCATAGCCGTTCTCTCTAATCTTGCAAACGGCAAAATGTGCGACGCTTTGGCAAAAAGGTTTTTCGACGCCTATTTAAATAATCCGCAAAAAGACTGGAGCGCAATAAAGTTAAAAGAAGCCGACGACGCAAATAAAAAGAAGTTAATCTCTCAAAGATTCCCCCCCGATATTGCCGTCCCGTCCCTTCCTTTAGAAAAATACGTCGGATTTTACGACAATATTTTATACGGTTCGGCGGAAGTTAAACTTGAAAACGGCGTTTTAAAATTCAGCGCGGGCGATAAAAAAACATGGATAAAATTAAAACATTTCAGCGCAAATATTTTTGACGGCGTCGCCCCTGCGGGCTGGACTTTAAAAAACCCTATGTTTTCTTTTAGAGTTTTTGAACATTCAAACGTCAATTCTCTCACCGTAGAAACAATGACAGACGGCTTAGACGCCTATTTTAGAAAAATCAAGTAAAAACGGCGGAAAACAACGCGGCTAAGAGGCTAGGCGGCTAAGCAACGGCGGACGACGCAAACAACGCGGCTAAGAGGCAACTGCAAGGCGGATACTTGACGGGAACATGGACAAAATCTATTCGGGTATGATGGCGATAATTGTAAAACCTGACTTGACCGTTTTTTTAAATTTTTGAGATTTTTATATATAAAAGAGAGTTAAAAGCGGTCGCCAAATAAAGGAATTTTGTAAAATAGGCGAAAGAAAATACATATTTGCAAAAAAAGCAGCAAAGAAAAAAATAGCATTAGAGTGAAGATAGTAATCAAAGAAGGAAGAGAAAGAATAGATGAACAACAAACGGCAGATGCTGAAACAAGTTCAGCATGACAGGCGCGGCAATGATAGGCTTTGCACCCCATC
>JAISLV010000037.1 GCA_031277075.1 Endomicrobium sp.
ATAAAAAGGCGCAATGTTCGGGCGGGCGTTATATTTTAGATACATTAAGCGTTGGAAAAAAGGCGCTGCAATGCGCATATACGTATAAAAATTTTGCGCGTTTTATTTCGGAGAAATAATGAAGTTTGTTTTAAGTTCAAAAATATTCAGAGCTACGGTTACCGAAGCTAATTTAAAATATGAAGGGAGCATAACCATAGACACGCGGCTTTGCGAAGCCGCAGGGTTGTGGATTGGGGAAAAAGTTATGGTTGTGTCAAACACAAGCGGAGCAAGGCTTGAAACTTACGTTATACCGGGTAAAGCGGGGTCGGGCGTAGTGTGCATGAACGGAGCGGCTGCGCATTTAATAAAAAAAGGCGAAGAAATTATAATAATGGGCTTTATTTTGTCTGACAAGCCTATAACGCCAAAAATAGTTTTTGTAGACGCAAACAATAAAATTAACGCCGTTAAAAGCGTATAGTTATAAATTTGGGAAATATTTGAGAGCAAGAAAGGCGGTTGCAGGCTGCTTTTGCATAGCTGTCCAGACGCTTAGCGGTATTTTTTGCCGTCGTTTGCTATGCGTCCATGCATCTTCTTCTGCCGTCATTATCGGGGCGTGGCTCAGCTGGCTAGAGCGCTCGGTTCGGGACCGTGAGGTCGCTGGTTCAAATCCAGTCGCCCCGAAAAGTTTTATCTTTTGTTTTTATATCTATTATAAAGGAATTTTATGCTGACGAGATTTGAACCTTTGCAACTTTATTTTAACGCGATTAGAGATATTAAAATTTTACCTAAAACGGAAATTGCAAAACTTTGGAAAACAGCCAGAAAAGACAAAATCGCTTTTGACAAACTTGTAGAGCAAAACTACAGGCTCGTTGTTCCTATAGCTAAGAGATTTATGAAAAAAGGCATTGATTTTATGGATCTCATTGAAGAAGGAAATATGGGTCTCATAAAAGCCGTTGAAAAATTTGACCCTGCAAGAAAAGTCGCTTTTTCAACATATGCGGTCTATTGGATAGAACAATTTATACGCAAAGCTATTGAAAATCAGACAAAAACGATAAGAATTCCTTCGCATATTTGGGATTCTCTCAATTTGTGGATGAAAACTTGGAGTAAATTAAGAGAGAAATTCAATAGAGAACCTTCCGTTGAAGAAGTAGCTTCAAAACTTAAACTCACCAAAAAACAAACCAGAAATTTAGTAAAGGCTTCCGCAGTTTTTAGCGGCACAAGTTCGCTGGAAACTCCTATCGGGGACGATTCCGATATTTATATAAAAGACATTATCGTTGACGATAAAATTAAATCGCCGGAGTCTATTACTGAAATAATCAGAACGAATTCCGATATACTTTCGGCTTTAAATTACCTGCCTCTTAGAGAAAAAGAAATTGTCAAGATGCGTTTCGGACTTGGCGGAATAAAGCCTATGTCTTTAGAAGAAAGCGGCAAAGTTTTGAAAATTTCGAGAGAGCGGGTAAGGCAGCTTGAAGTAAAAGCGTTAAAGAGGCTTAAAGGAATTCTTGTAAGGTATAATCTAATTGATAAAGAAGACGCAAAAAAAATTTTACTTGACAGCCGCAAAGATGGAATTGACAGACGGAGCGGTTTGAATAAAACGCCAAGTTCAAAAAATAAGCGTTTAAAAAAAGACAGAAGGGTTTAATATGAACAATCTAGCCGAAAAACTTGCCGCTTCAATAAGAGACATAAAAGATTTTCCCAAAGAAGGTATTGTTTTTAAAGATATTACGCCGGTATTAAAAAATATGGCTTTGATTGGCGAAATTATGGATTTTTTTACGGATAAGACGCGCGGTTTTAAAATAGACAAAATTGTAGGCATAGAATCAAGAGGTTTTATTTTCGGTATGCCTTTAGCTGTAAAAATGAACGTTCCGTTTATTCCGATAAGAAAAAAAGGCAAACTGCCTGCGGAAACCGTTTCCGCGTCTTATACGCTTGAATACGGCGTTTCGGAACTTGAAATTCACAAAGACGCAATTTCCAAAGGCGAAAACGTTTTAATAGTAGACGATTTGCTGGCTACAGGCGGAACGATAAACGCGGCGGAAGAATTGATAGTAAAGCTGGGCGGCAAACCCGTTTGCGCGGTTTTTTTATTAGAGCTTTCTTTTTTGAAGGGCAGAGAAAATATAAAGAATAAAAAATTAGAAGTAATTTCAATAGCAAAATATTAACCGCGCGGTCTTTGCAAAAACATGATAAATTCGCCTTTTTTTTAAAGCTTGTCCCCGAACGCATTATTCGGATACTGCGGCGGCGCAAGGGATGCGCAGCGCTATCGCGGCGGGAATGGGCATTAGGTTTTTAAGAGATAATTACGGTTTTTGAAAGGGGCCCTGTAGCTCAATTGGATAGAGCAGATCCGTCCTAAGGATAAGGTTGGAGGTTCAATTCCTCTCAGGGTCGCTTTAGGGTGTCTCTAAAAACCCTAATGCCCGTCCTTGCCGCGCCTTATGCGGCATTTTGGCATCAGAAAATTTGTCCGTCCTTGCTCTTAGGACGCCCTACATTTTCTTCTTTGCACTGCCGCAAAATTTGCGGCAATTACGAACATTATAGGTTTTTGCAAGACACCCTTTAAATATTTATTTTTGCGGTTATACTTCATTGTTTTAGCTCGTCATTATTTGTCCTTTCCTTGCGCAGATTGCGTTTTGCCGCAGAATACTTTGCAGAAATTTTGAAGTTTGTTTTTAATTGGGAGAAAAAATGGAAATTAAGTTATTCATCGCAGGATGCATAGCGTTTTGCGTCGCTATGCTTATGCAGGCGGTTAAAAAATATTTTAAAACGCCCGTATCGCAAAGTTTGTTTAAGAATATTTATTCATGGGTTGACACGGCGTGGACGGCTTTAATCATAGCGTCGTTTCTAATGTTTTTTTTCATACAGGCTTTTAAAATTCCTTCGGGCAGTATGAGAAACACGCTTTTAGAAAAAGACCACTTATTTGTCAATAAATTTATTTACGGATTTCATGTGCCTTTTAGCGGCGGAAAACGCGTAATTCCTTTAAAAAATATTTCGCGCGGCGACATTGTAGTTTTTCAATGTCCTCCCGAAGCTCTTACTATTTCTGAAAAAGAAGCGGGCGAGAAAAAAGATTATATTAAACGCTGTATTGCTCTTGCGGGAGACATAGTTGAAATAAAAGAGAAAAAATTATACGTCAACGGGTCTCTTGTGGACGAACCATATGTAAAACACGAAGACCCCGACGTCTTGCAAAGTTTCAATTTGTTTGAAAACCAAGAGCAGTATCAAAAATCTTGGCAGGAGGGGAAATTCACTTCTATTCCGGGCGCTTTTATAAGGGATAATTTCGGACCCGTTACAGTGCCTGAAGGCAGTTATATGATGTTGGGCGACAACAGAGATTTTTCTTTTGATTCGCGTTATTGGGGACCGGTAAAAGACAAATATATAAAAGGCAAAGCCCTTTTTCTCTATTGGCCGCTTAACAGGATAAGAATTATATAAGGGCGTCTCTAAAAAACTATTATGTTCGTAAATGCCGAAAATTTTGCGGCAGTTCAAAGAAGAAGCGGAAATTTATCAGGTTTTTAGAAACGCTTACAAGTCAAGGAAAGAAGCGAAGAAGTTTATACGCGCGCGGCTTAATTTTATCTTTGTTTTAATTTGGAGCGGTTATGCTTCTAATTTTATAAAAACGGAGGTTTTTTATGTCTTGGTTAGTATGGCTTATTATATTCATTATTCTTGTAATTGTTGAAATGACGACCCCTACGGTTTTTTTCTCTTTATGTCTTGCCTTTGGCGCGCTTGCCGCTGGGGTAATTTCTTTTTTTCACGTTCAGATTTGGGTTGAAGTGACGGTTTTTACCGTAGCTTCAATAGCCGCAATTTACATAATAAGACCAATGTTGAAAAAGTGGATGTCAAAAATGGATTCTACAAAATCCAATGTTGACGCTTTAATAGGAGCTGCGGCTATTGTAACGCAAGATATCGTTCCTAATAAAGCGGGTTTTATAGAAGCGCCCGGCGGAATATGGCTTGCAGACGCCGCAAGCGAAATAAAAGCGGGCGAGAAAGTAATAATAGAATCTATCAGCGGAACCAAAGCCTTTGTCAAAAAATATAGTTAAGGGCGTCTCTAAAGCTATTAAAATGATAAAAATCGTATAAGATTTACTCTTTTTTCTATAATTTTCATTGCTAAATCCGTAAAAAAATAGGAGGATAATGATGATTGTATTAGTTTTAGTTCTAATTTTCTTTGCCGTAATTTTTGTCTCTAACGCCGTAAAAATTGTAAGCCAATATGAAAAAGGGCTTATTGAAACGCTCGGCAAATATTCAGGCACGCGTTCGGCGGGGCTGGCGATAGTAGTTCCTATGTTTCAAAGGCTTATAAAAGTTGATATGAGGGAACGCGTCATAGACGTGCCGCCTCAAAGCGTTATCACAAAAGACAATGTTTCCGTTGTTGTGGACGCGATTATTTATTTTCAGGTTACCGACCCCGTAAAAGTAGTTTATAAC
>JAISLV010000078.1 GCA_031277075.1 Endomicrobium sp.
TCTCTCGTAGCCGTTTTCCGAATTTGAAACGGTTTCTATGGGATAGACGAACATATCGCAGCTTTCGGATATTTTAAGCTCAAGCTCGATATTTAAATGCTCGTCGTATCTTTTAAAAACTTTTACGGCTTTCAAGTCCGCGTCGTCGTCGCCTGTTTTTGAAGAAAAAGCGAAAACAAATTCAGGGGCAAAACAAAATTCAAGCGTTTGCGGAGCATTGTTTTTTATCTTATAATCAACGCAATAGCCGTTTTCCGCAGGCGTTATAATTTTAATTAAATTTACGCTTTGGTGTGAAACTACACCGTCTCTTTCAAGCGCAAGCTTAGCTCCGATAAGTTTAGCCTTATACTGCGCGGAAATAAAATCTCCCAGCTCTTCGTATTTTGCAAAAGCAAAATCGTCGCGTTTTACGTCTGTCCTCAAAAAATGGTCTGTAAGCGACGCTTTTCTGTAAGAATCAAAACACAGATACTTGTCAAGCCCCGCCTCTTTTACTTTAATGCCGCCGCCGTGTATGGTGCGGACTTCCTGCTCGTTATCGTTTGTAACTACGGCGTTATTTATATTGTCTTTAAGAGCCTTGTGATATGACTCGTATCTTCTCGTCAATACGTCTGAAAAATTACGGTTGATTTTTAATAAATCAAATTCAAAAATTGTTCCGCCCTTTACGGGGCTTACGTAAATATTGTGCGTTTTGCTTTCGTAAAGGTATTCGTTTCCGCAATCGGAATCAAAGTCCGCGATAGTCCAGCCCGCCCGTTTAAGCAAAACATTGTTGCAAACGTTTTCGGCTTTTAAAAGCGAACTATAGACGGCGTTTCTTAAATGAGGAAGATACAGCCCCCCAAAAACCCCGTGCCAATAAGCGCAATTGCATTGCCCGTAATATAAACTGTCAACGGCTTCGCGCGAGACGTTTTTTTTGCTTTCGGCGTATTTTTTAACTTTTTGGCTTACATAAAGCATTTTTTTATGCATATTGTTTGATTCTTCGTATTTGCTTAAAAAGTTTTTCCAAAATCCGCCGCGCAAAAACGTTTTAGCTTCCGCGTCGCCGCCGTATCTATTTAAAACGTCTTCAAATTTTCTCTGTTCGTCGGCGTTTAAAGTCCATTCGGACATTTCAAAATACGAAGCGCACGGAAGATAGACGCGCCCCGAAGAATGCTGATTTTTTTGAATTTGAGAAAAACTTGCGGTTTCAACGATATCGGAACTTTCTTCAAGCGCAGTTAAAAATCTTTCAAGCCACCCGTTTTCATAAACGTGTTTATTCGTCCCAGGCCACATTCCGAACTTTTCGCCGTCGTCTGCCATAACGGATACGGGATTTAAAACGCCCGAGTTTGAAAGATTTTTAAAATGTTCTATTGATTTTTCAACGTCTTGAAACGGAATCATATATCTCAGTTTTTGGCTTATCGGAAAAATATTTAACGCATAGCCTTGCTCTTCAGTAGTGTAGTATCCGTTTAATTTATCGGCTTCCATGCCTGCGGCGGCAAAATGAGCGTCGTCTAAAACAGTATATTTTATCCCGCTTTCGCATAAAACTTTCGCCAATCCCGGCTCCCAAACCCTTTCGGCAAGCCATATTCCGTCGGCTTCTTGGCAGCCGAATTTATTTTTTATATAAGAGACCATTTTGCGTATCTGCCCGATTTTATCTCTGTCGGGTATAGAAGACATTATCGGCTCGCTATATCCGCCCGCAAGTATTTCCAAATTTCCGTTTGCAACGAGCTTTTTAACGTTTTTTATATACTCTGGATGCTCTTTTGTAAAAAATTCCCAAAGCATTCCGCTTGCGTGCATGCTCCATCTTATTTTAGGATGGGCAAGCATAACCTGCATAAAAGGCTTATAAGCGACCTGATACGCTTTTTCAAAAACCCAGCCGAAATTGCCAAACGGCTGATGATTGTGCGCGCAAAAAATAAATTTAACTTTAGCCATTATTCATCCTTAAAAACAAAATTACATTAAATCTAACATCCGTTCCTGTCTGCTTTTTCCGTCGTTCGCACGCCGTTGCCTGCCATGCATCCATTTTTGTCTTTTCCTAGCCGCCTAGCCGCTTAGCTGCGTTTTTTTGCCGCCGTTTTTAAATATTCTTTTTCTATTACGGAAATTATATTCGTTCTCTCGTCAAGCGGCAAAGCTCTGTTTTCTATTTCTATTCCTTTCACGTAAATCTTATATAAATTTTCAATATCGGAATCGTCCACAGAAATATTTCTCAAAAGCCGCCTTTTGCCGTTCACAAAATGCATACCGCCTACATTTACGGACTTAAACTCCGCTCCGCTTTCTATTATCTCCAAAATATCCGCAGGGCTTGAAACAATGAGCATAGTTTTTATCTTATCGTATTCTTTATTTAAAATTGCTTTTATGGTTTCGCTTACCGTTTTAACTTCAAGCCCGACATTTGAAGGAACAGCCATAGACATAAGAACTTGCTGCATAGCGTCGTTTGCCGCCATATCGGAAGCGACCACTATTTTATCAACGGCTATATTTTTAAGCCACCCCTGAACGATTTGCCCGTGAACAAGCCTGTCGTCTATTCTTGCTAGAACTATAGGCATATTTCCCCTTTTTAGCGTCTAAAAACTCAAGCGTCTTAGAACTTTTTGAAATTCAGACGCGGAAAATTCTATGCAGCATTTTCTTTATATTCATTACGCTTTTCTGCCCGTCGGAGGTAACCTTTTCGGCAAGCTCCGAAGCGCTGTCGAGGGTTTTGCTTGCAAAAATTGCCGACAAAATCATCGGCAGATTAACGCCTGAAACGACTTCCGCGTTAAAAGACCTGCACATATGAGCCGACGCATTGCACGGAGTTCCGCCGAACATATCCGTCATAATCAAAAAACCGTCTTCGCCGTCAATACTTTTTAATAAAGCGGCGAGCCTCTCCTGCATTTGGACAATGCTGTCGTCTGCGCATCTTTTTAACGCGTATAAGTTTGGCTGCTTGCCAGCTATAAGTTCGGCTGAATTCAAAAGTTCCTGCGCGAGTTCGCCGTGAGCCGCTATAACAATTTTAACCATTGCCGTTTCCTCTAATTTTTGAAACCGCTTTCATTAAAGCCTTTGCAAGTTTGTCAGAATCGTGGCGGGCGTATATCTCGTCTGAAAATAAATCGCTTTTAAGCGTTTTAATCCCAGTTTCATCTATGATTACCTGCCGCGCGCCGTATTTTTTATAACGCCTTGCGAGTTTCTGCGGAACGCGCCCTTTGTTGGCGACAACGCAGTCTATTATTCCTTTATACGAATGTTTTTCTAAGGCTTTTATATGCTGCGAAAGAGAATAATCGGTAGTTTCGCCAGGCTGAGTCATTATGTTTGAAACATAAATTTTATAAGCCTTTGACGCTTTAACCGCCTCTGTCACACCGTCCACCAAGAGATTTACTATGACGGAAGTATATAAAGAACCCGGTCCGAAAATTATAGCGTCGGCGTCTTTTAAAACGCTCAACACTTCGGGCGCGGCGGGCGGAGAAAAAGGCGTAAGAAAAACTTTTTCTATTTTTTCTTGTGATTTTGAAATCGCGCTTTCCCCTGATATTTTCTTTCCGTTTTCAAGTTCGGCATTGAGAGTAACCGACGAAAGCGTTACGGGAAGAACTTTTCCCCTTATTGCCAAAACCTCGCCGCAATTTGCTATAGCCGCGTCAAAGCCGCCGGATATTGCCGACATTGCCGTTAAAAATAAATTGCCGAAACTATGTCCCGCAAGAGAACCTTTTGACGGAAATCTGTATTGAAAAAGCCGCGACATCAAACTTTCTTCTTCGGAAAGAGCGGTAAGGCAATTTCTTATGTCGCCGGGAGGCAAAACGCCCATTTCGGCTCTTAACTTCCCCGAACTTCCGCCGTCGTCGGCAACATTCACTACGGCGCTAATTTCAACGCCGTATTTTTTAAGACCTCTTAATAAAGTTGACAAACCTGACCCGCCGCCTAAAGCGGCAATTTTTAAAGCGCTCATAATTTATTTTTAATGGCAATCCGACGTCTTACAAAAACATACTTTATCGTCCGTCTCAACTTCCAGCGGCGCCCTTTTTGGGCGTCTCTAAAAACCGACTTGTCGTCACCCTGAACTTGTTTCAATATCGGAAGTTGACTTTTTTCAGGCAAGATGATGAAACGAGCCTGCCGCGTATCGTATAAATACGCGCTTTAGCATAACAAACCTTGTATCCCTGTGAAACGTATAATTTTACTCGCATTTAGTCTCATAGAGCTAAAATAAAGCGCAAAATATAAATATTGAGCAATTATACAAATTATTCTCTTCTATTTTCAAACTGTTTGACAAGACTGTCTAAAATAATTTGCCGCTTTTTTTGTAATCGGCGTTAATTTTTTAAATGTTTTTTGCCTGCCGTATCCTTAAAATAGTTCTGTGTCGGAGCTACGGTTAACTCCTTCGCCAATATCTTGCGAAGACGCCGATATGTTTTTGCTTACAATCCAACCTCTTATTTTATTTTCCATATATCCACGCGGAAAAGGCGCAGACGCTGCATGGCGAAAAATCAAAAAGCTGAAGAAAAAATCAGCCTGCGCGGTTGCGCAGGCTGGGTTTAGCTGTTTTTCGTTATCGCTCTTTCTGTATAGTAAGAGGTTTTTAGCGACGCCCTTTTTAGAAAAAGGGGCGTGTATCAGTTTTTTACAAGACGCCCATATCTATTTTCCGAACTTTTCTTGTAATATTTTATAGGCTTCTTGCGGGGAATCAATCCCAATTTCCTCTACGGATTTTTCCATAGGGCATTTGCCGTCGCCTTTGACGTTTAGTATGTAATCAACAATTTTATCCGCGCTGTATTTAACGCCGTATTTTTCCAAAACGGGAATTGCTTCCTTGGAAAGAACTCCCGTATAAAGGTTTGACGCTCCGCCGTAAACAAGTATAAACGAAGACGCCTTTCCCGTAACCTTGTCAAACACATAGCTGTCTTTAAAATTTCCATTTTCAAGATGTTTAAAAAGAGGTTTTATGCCATTATCGTCGTAAGTTTTAACCGTTCCGTCGTAATAAGCGACCACAAGCGCGTGGTTTTCAGACAATTTTTTTAAATCGTCCAAAGATATGCTTTTACTATTTGCGGCAAACCAGAAACCCGCAACCGCAAACAACAAAGACATTGAAATAAGCGAAATAAAAAATCTTTTCGGAAAATGCCGTTTCTTCATTTTTAATCTCCCTTTTAAACGCCTTGCAAAAACCCGACTTATCATTCCTCATATAACAGCGCAAAACCTACGCAAAATATCGCCAAAATTAACGCAAAGGCGTCGCTCTGAACTCGTTTCAGCGTCTTCGCCTGCCTTTGCCCTTTGCCGCCGCTATAGCTCAACACGTTCATTGATTTTATATTATAAACATTAGAGCAGCCTCTAAGTCAAGCGCAATTTTAGGCGGGCTGTATAATTATTTGTCGTTTTATTTCAGATTTGGTAAAATCAATAAAGATGAAGAAAAAAACGACAATTTTATTATGTTCCGCCTTATTTTTTATTTTATGCCTCATTTTACTTGACGTTAAAACGGGCGTTTTTTCAAAAAATATATACGACAGTCTAATAGCGAAATATTCGTCGCAATACGGCATTGACCCGCTGCTCATAAAAGCCCTGATGAAAAAAGAGTCAAACGCAAATCCCGACGCAATATCTTTTAAAGGCGCAGTCGGACTTATGCAGATTATGCCTAAAACCGCAGGCGAAATCGCAAATCGCTTACAAACCCCTTTAAATGAAAATTCTCTAAAAGACCCTGAAATAAGCGTGATGTTTGGAGCGTATTATTTAAAACAGCTTTTGGCTTATTATAACGGCAATTTAATTTTAGCTCTTGCCGCTTATAATGCGGGAATAGGCAATGTGGACGGTTGGACGGCGCAAAATACAGCCGTGTCAAAAAATATCTCAAAAATTCCCTTTAAAGAAACTCGCCGCTACATAAGAGGAATACTTTTTACTTATAACGTCTATAAAATACGTGAAAAAATTAAAATATAATATCTGCGTCTTTGGAAACCTTGCATTTGCGCGGATGGAAACAAAAAAAATGAAACATCCTCAAAATCTCACTCCTTTAATGCAGCAGTATTGGAACATAAAAACTCAATACTGCGATATGCTGCTTTTTTTTCATTTAGGCGATTTTTATGAAATGTTCGGCGACGACGCAATAAAAGCCGCGCCCGTTTTAGAAGTCGTTCTCACGCAAAGGACGGGCGTTCAAATGTGCGGCGTGCCGTTTAAAGCCGTCAACGTCTATTTGAGAAAACTCATATCAAAAGGTTTTAAAGTTGCGGTTTGCGACCAGCTTGAAGAACCGTCCGCCGCAAAAAGCATAGTAAAGCGCGGCGTCACAAGGGTTATTACTCCGGGAACTATTTTAGAAGACGCGCTGTTAAGCGCAAAGCAAAACAATTTTTTAATGTCCGCGCTGATTGATGAAAAAACTTTTGAAGCGTTCTTTTCTGCCGCCGATATTTCAACGGGAGAATTTTTTGCCGCAAAGTCCGATATGAAATCTCTATCCGCAGAAATTTCAAAATACAATACGGGCGAAATACTCGTCTCGCGTAAAAATTTGCAAAACAAAAATATCGCCGATTTTTTTTCACGGCTTAAAACTCCCGCCACAGAAGTTGACGACGATTTTTTTGATTACGAAAGCGGCGTAAAAATTATTGAAGAAATTTTAGGGACGCGCGCCGTTACAACTTACGGGTTAACGCCTCAAGGCGCAGCGTCGGTCTGCGCGGCGATATTAAAATACCTAAACGCGACTCAGCCAAGCGCCGCAAATATTTTTCAAAGCGTAAGATTATTAAAATCCGAAGATTTTATGCATTTAGACGCAGCCGCCGTAAAGAACCTTGAAATACTCTCTTCTATGGCTACGGGTAAAACGGAAAATTCTCTGCTTAGCGTTTTAGATTCCACAAAAACCGCAATGGGCGCAAGACTTATAAGGCAGTGGACGGTGAAACCTCTTTTTAACGTAAAAAAAATAGAAAACCGACAATCGGCGGTAAATTATTTTATTGAAAACGCCGATATACGCCGCGAAATTTTGCAAAAACTAAAATCCGTTTCCGATATTGAAAGAATTACGGCAAGAATTTCTTCGCAGACGGCAAATCCTAAAGACATAACGGCTTTAAAAAATTCTTTGCTTATCGCCAACGAAATCGCGGCTCTTTTAAATTCGCGCGGCGGACTTACTTTTGAAATACCGTCAAACGGCGAAACGATATTAAAAATATCTTCTTACATAGAAGACGACCCGCCTATTTCAGTAAAAGACGGAAACGTTATAAAAAGCGGCGTCAACGCCGATTTAGACGAGCTTAGAAAATTGTCAACCGACGTAAAAACTTATATTACAAACCTTGAAACGAGGGAAAAAAAATCAAGCGGCATACAAAACCTTAAAATAGGGTATACGTCGGTATTTGGATATTACATAGAAATAACTAAATCCAATATCCCTCTTGCTCCCAAAAATTATATAAGAAAACAAACCCTTACAAACTGCGAAAGATATATAACAGACGAATTAAAAAATTTAGAAGAAAAAATATTGTCGGCGCAGGAAAGAACTCTGCGGCTTGAAAACGAAATTTTCAGCTCTTTAAGACGGGAGCTTTCTCTTTCTAATTCCGATATTTTAAAAACCGCTCGAATAATTTCAGAAATTGACATTTTTTGCGGATTTGCGCAAAACGCCGCAGAATACGGCTATGTCTGCCCGAAAATTACAAACGGCGATGAATTAACTATCGAAGAAGGCAGACACCCCGTAGTTGAAAGAATTTTAAAGTCGGGCGAATTTACGGCAAACGATACGGATTTTAAGGAAAGCTCGCGCATTATGATTTTAACGGGACCCAATATGTCGGGCAAAAGCACGTATTTAAGGCAGACGGCATTAATCGTCATAATGGCTCAGACGGGTTCTTTTGTGCCTGCAAAAAATGCGAAAATAGGCGTTA
>JAISLV010000123.1 GCA_031277075.1 Endomicrobium sp.
AAATTTTAATTCGCGGCGTCTTATTTTTATGTATCCAACTATAGGGTTTTTAGAGACGCCCTATAGGCGCGCAATTTTAAAACTTTATCTTAAAATCCGCTCCTATAACATTGTCCGCATATTCAAACGATTCGCCGTTATAAGATTTATCGGAAGTTTTATCGGCGTAAGAATACCATACTACGACGGAAGCTCCGTCGCCAGTTTCTATTTCTACAGCAGGACGGATTTTGAGAATATTATCGGTTCTTTTAGCTCCATATGAAGAAGAATAAGAATTTTGGCTGTAGCTAAGCTCCTCGTAGCTAAACAGCAACGAGCCGCTTATTACGTCGTAAATTGTCTGTTTTGCATACAAAGAGGCTAAAGTGGAAATATAATATCTGTCAAGATAATATTGAGTTTCTTCAGCTTTTCTATGACCTGACAAAACGAACGAAGCGCTGTTTATAGGCTCCCACTTTAAAGAAGCCTCATAACCGAAAATTCCGAAATGATTATTGGCGTCTCCCTGTGAAATTATTCTGTTTTTAGAGTAATTTCTGTTGTCAAAACTCAGTTTAACATTTGCTTTTATACGCGGCGTCAAATCGCCTTTTATGCCGACGCCTACGCTGTTTCCAAAAGAATCGTTTTCTTCGTTTGAAGCATACTGCGTATAAGACGCCGTATAATCCAAATAAATATCCGCGCGCGAAAATATTTCATAGTAGACGTCTGCAATAAGGCTTATTCTGTTTCTGCTTAACGCTTCGTATTTGTCGTCAAGGTAATCGTCGTAATTGTTTATCGCCCCTATTCCAAACGATAAAAGGTTGTATCTTGCGGTTTGAAAATACACTTTAGTAAAGTTGCTTATACGCGCTATCCTTTCGGTAATAGAAGAATCCGCAGGGTCTTCGGTGTAGCGGAAAATATTTTCAACGTTTAAATTGTCATTTTTAACGGCTGCGTTGACAAGAGCGTCAAAGAAACTATTCACCGACGGGTCGGTAAAATAATAATTATAACCTAAAAGCGCTCCGACGTTAAAATCAAGAGCGGTTTGAGGTATGTTAGACTTAAAATCAACGCCTAATCTCGTCGTAGATATAAGCGACGACTCTTTATTTTTATCCGTAAGATAAATATTGTCGTCAAAATAAAACTTTTCGTTAAAAACAAAATCTAAATCTCCCGCATATACCGCGCAAACGCTTAAAACCAACCCGCACAAAGACAACAAAACTTTTTTCATCTTTCGCTCCAAATTTATTTTTAAATTTTTGTTCATAATATTTTTTATACTTGCCTATTATGTTTTTACGGATTTGAAGAACTTATAGATTGCGTCAAATCTTCTTCAAATTTATAATGAGCGCCGTCGCTTGTAGCGGCAATCTCAGACACGTCTAGAATTGAAAAACTTGAGGCTGCGGCAATTTCTTTTTCATCGGTGCCGCCCTGCAGTTTAACCGAAACTTTGCCCGACACAACCTGAACGTTTACTTTATTGCTTCCTTCTTTTGGCGTCATCATCAAAGACGATTTGCTCCCTTTATTAGTAATAACGGTATCTCCTATTTCAATATATGCGTTTTTAAACATATCTATTTGCAAAGCTTTTCTGCCTCCGACTTTAGTTTCGTTGAAAGTATATGCGGCTTGTGAATTTAAATTCATTTCCGTGCCGTTATGAGAAACCGATAAAACCTTTATTTTTTTTGAAGGGGTAAGTTTTAAAGAATTTCCTGCGGGATGAACAAAAGTGGCGTCGCCTTGTTTAACATAAATATCAGCAGACGCCAAAGATGCTGCAAAAGCGAGCGCAACAGCTGATATTACAATCTTTTTTGAAATCATAAATCTCTCCTTTTATATATATTAGAGCAATTTTTCCTTTAACTCTAATAAATTTGCTTTTAAGTATTGCCAATATTGTCAATATTATCAATATAAAATAAAAAAATCAATACAAAATGAAAAGAAAATGAAAACAAACTATGAAATTAATGTGCCGTTTGATATTTATAGTAAAAATAATAGGGGGGATATTGTTATATAGGTTTGCATTTTGGACATTTCTTTTATGCGATTTAACTTATGGATAATAATGATTTAATTATTAAATTGAGTTCTAATAGCGTTGAATTTTTGGCGATAATTTTTTCTTGCGCTATGAACATTGTCTTTAGAGACACCCTTTAGTTGATAAAAACAAAACTATTTCTATATGGGCGTTTCTAAAAACCCGCATAAAAAGGAAAGAATATAAAAAAGAGTAAAAAAAGGTATAATAAACATCGACGATAAAAAGAAAAACAGCTACTGGGGGAAAGAAATGTAGCAAAAGACATTTTACGGGGAAAGCGACAAATTAGAGAAATTAAGCAAATTAGGCGATCCTTTAGAGAAGTTAAATAAGAAAGTAAAATGGGAAATATTTGCAGAGGACCTAACGGAAATATTATATAAAGAAGAGAAAGGGTTAGGCGGGCGTCCTTCAAATGATTATTTGTTAATGCTTAAGATAGCGATATTGCAGCAAATATACAACATATCCGACGACAATACGGAATATTTAATCAATGACAGAATAAGTTTTCAAAGATTTTTAGGGATGAGTATAAATTTAGTGAAAAACTTTATGAAGTCAACGGGCAAACCGCAAACCACATAATACATGTTGATAAAAACGGGAAAGAATTTATATGTTCCGCCGTAAAAGTGAAAAACGTTATAGATATGATAGGCTGCGGCGACATATAATAAGCTGAAATATAGAAAAAGCTATGCAAAATGGCTCAAAATTCGTTTCAAGAACATTGTCGCATATCGGCGGATTTAGAATATGAGCTATGGTTTGCTTTATACATTTATTATTATGTAGAGGAATTAAGTTTTTTGTATAATTAACATATGGGTGTCTCTAAAAACCTATAATGTTCGTAATTGCCGCAAATTTTACGGCAGTTCAAAGAAGAAAATGCAAGCTGCGTCCTAAGAGCAAGGACGGACAAATTTTCTGATGTAGAAATGCCGCAGAGACAATCTCTCAAGGCGCAGGCTCGGACGGACGTTAGGGTTTTTAGAGACGCCCATATTATTCAAATTGAAAGCATATTAAAAATTTTTTATATTTTTAAAGACACACTGATGGGGTTGATTTTTGGGGTAGAACAAATGAACGAAACAATTGAACGTTTAAACAAACTGAAAAAAGAGCGAAACGCCGTCATTTTGGCGCATATTTACCAGCTTCCAGAAATACAAGACGTGGCTGATTTTGTAGGCGATTCTTTGGAGCTGAGCAGAAAGGCGGCGCAAACTGACGCCGATGCGATAGTTTTTTGCGGCGTGCATTTTATGGCTGAAACCGCGGCAATTTTAAGCCCGGACAAAAAAGTTTTAATCCCAGACGTTCAGGCGGGATGCCCTATGGCAGATATGATAACCGCCGAGCGTCTGCGCGAATTTAAGAAAAAATACAGCGGAGCAAAAGTTGTGGCGTACGTCAACACTTCCGCTTCGGTTAAAGCCGAAAGCGACATTTGTTGCACTTCGTCTAACGCGGTAGATATAGTAAAAAGCGTCGACGCTGAAAGTATAATTTTTGTTCCAGATAGAAACTTAGGCGCTTACGTTCAAAAAATGTCGGAAAAAAAAATGATTTTATGGAACGGTTTTTGTCCGACGCATAACAATATAATTTTCCCAGAAGATATTTTGAAACTAAAACGCGAATTTCCAGACGCCGAAACGCTTGTTCACCCCGAGTGCAGACCTGAAACGCTGGCTCTTGCCGACTACGCTTTGTCTACGGGCGGAATGTGCAAACGCGCCGCGCAAAGTTCTAACAAAGATTTTATTATCGCCACTGAAAGCGGAATTTTATATAAATTAAAAAAAGATAATCCAAGCAAAAACTTTTATCATGCTTCGCCTCTTGCGGTATGCCCTAATATGAAAAAAATCACGCTTGCAAAAACAATAGACGTTCTTTTGAATATGAAAAATATAGTCTCTGTTCCCGACGAAATAAGAGAGAAAGCGTATCAGCCTATTGTGAAAATGTTAAAAATCGCTTGACAAATATTTTTCATTAATGTATATTACTCAAGCCTTAAACAAAAAAGTTCTTTTAAAAAGTAAAAAAAAAACGCTTGACAACAAAAATGAAATGTAGTATATTAACCAAGCGTTCAAAAAAATTGCTTGACAAATATTTTTCAATTTTGTTAAATAGTCAGGCTGTTTTTGATAAAAGCTCTTTAGTAAATTTATAATATACTTACAAAGCGCAGTTTCCTAGTTTCCAGGGTCATTAAGACTCCTTCCTAAAAAGAATGGACACCCTAACTAAATATTGATTAGTTTTTAGCTTTGCTAATTTAGAAAAAAGCGAAAAGCAAAGGCGCAATATCTTTCTCTGTCAAAACAATGTAAAAAGGTTTTTTTAGTTGCTTTATAGAAATGAAATAGAGTATCAAAGTTATACTATATATAAGAAGCGAAAGTTCTTTGAAAACTAAATAACACGTAGACAAGCGCCTCATAAAAAAGAGGCAGTTTGTAATTTAAGGGTCAGCAGTAAAAATCAATTCAACAAAAGCTGAATTTTCAGTTTTTGTTTTGAGAAGTACAGTAATTAAGAGCTTATACAAATCTCTATAAATTTTTTATGGAGAGTTTGATCCTGGCTCAGAGTGAACGCTGGCGGCGTGCCTAACACATGCAAGTCGCGCGGGATTATGCAGAGTATCGCGTAGTCTAGCGGCAAACGGGTGAGTAACACGTGGGAAACCTCCCTCAAAATGGGGAATATCTCCGAGAAATCGGAGGCAATACCGCATAAGACCACAGATTGGCATCAATCAGGGGTCAAAGCAGTAATGCGTTTTGAGATGGTCCTGCGGCCTATCACGGTAGTTGGTAAGGTAACGGCTTACCAAGCCTATGACGGGTATCCGGCCTGAAAGGGTGAACGGACACACTGGAACTGAGACACGGTCCAGACTCCTACGGGAGGCAGCAGTGGGGAATTTTGGACAATGGGGGAAACCCTGATCCAGCGACGCCGCGTGGAGGA
>JAISLV010000153.1 GCA_031277075.1 Endomicrobium sp.
AGAAAAAACGACAAAAGGGCAACGGCAAGGAATAAAAGAAAAAATAGGTTTGCTAACGCAAACAAAGACAAAAACCATTGGGTGTGTTTACTGACTGTGCAAAATTTGACAATTCCAAATCTTAATGTCCATCTAAGCCTTGCGCCTTGAGACATTGTCTCTGCGGATTGCTACATCAGAAAATTTGTATGTCCTTGTTCTTAGGACGCCCTTCATTTTCTTCTTTGAACTGCCGTAAAATTTACGGCAATTACGAACATTATAGGTTTTTGCAAGACGCCAATTTAGTTAATTCGTCATGCTGAACTTGTTTCAGCATCTGCTGTTCAAAACTGACGCGAAGCGTCACCTAAAACTGACGCGAACGCATTACCTAAAACTGACGCGAACGCGTCACCCTGAACTCGTTTCAGGGTCTATTTCAGTATCTATTTCAGTGTCTTTTTCATGGTCTCTTTCAGTATCTGTTGTTTGCTGTTTTTTTTGCGGTTGACGCTTAACGGCAGATTCTGAAATAAATTCGGAAATGACGGACAACTGCGAAAGGCAAAGACGCGCCCTGCATTTTCTTCTTTGAATTGCCGCAAAATTTTTGCGGCAATTACGAGCATTACAGGTTTTTAGAGACGCCCTTTATATAAACATCGCCAAAAAAAGAAAAAACTCCGAGTTTGCTTGGAGTTTTGAGGTTATCTAATAAGCGGGCGATGGGACTTGAACCCACGACCTTCTCGTTGGCAACGAGACGTTCTACCACTGAACTACACCCGCATAAAAACAAATAATTAAGTAATATGTAAAAATTTAAAACAAAAAAATCTAGTTAACGACAATACAGAATATTTATTGTTTTTTATTTATTTGACGTTTTGCTTTATGGTGCTGAGGGCGGGATTTGAACCCGCATCCGGTTAAGGACACGCCCCTCAAACGTGCGCGTATGCCAATTCCGCCACCCCAGCTTGTCTGCTTACTCTTTTGGCGTTTGCGCCGCAGAGTCTTCTGAGGGTTCAGACAGCGGCACAGGAATAGAAACAGGAATTTGAGCCGTCGGAACATTTGAAAGGCGGTCAACTACCGACATCATACTCATATTCGTTGAAAGCTTAGTAAGAATTACAGACGTGAACATAAAAATACAAGCCATAATTATAGTAAGTTTTTTTATAAAAGCCATTCCTGAGGGAGCGTTAAAAATCTGGTCTGAGCCGCCTCCTCCGAAAATTCCAGCCATACCTCCGCTTTTGCCCGCCTGTAAAAGCACCACGAGAATAAGACCTGCGCAAACACAATAATGAACAAATTGGAACAACGAGTATATTATATTCATAGTTTGAAAATTATACTAAAAAACTTTTTTAAAAGCAAATTTGCGCAGACTAGGCTTTGTTTAGGGGGTCAATTTCAATTGAATTAATAAAGTTTTGCGCGGCGAGTTCATTGTCTTTTGAATATGGGAAAATCGTAAAAGCCTGCCATAAATTTTTACCTTTTTTGAAAAAAGCCGCCGACGCTGCGAAAGTTCGGTTTTCTCTTGTAAATTTTCCGACGAGCGTTATTTTGTTTTCGCTTTCGGTTTTTTCGGGCTTAAAATCAAAAGAAGAAAATAGCGATATAAAGGTATTTGCCGCTTCGTCTAAATCAAAGTCCCGCTTGTATTTGATATAAAAAACCGAGTATTCCGTTTTTTTGACAAAAACGCCGTAGACGGAAATTTTTTCCGCCTCGTCTTTTAAAGAATCTTTCAGATTTTTTTCGTTAAGCGTTTTTTTCTCTAATGCGGGCGACGAAATTTTAACAAAAGCGTCTTCAATAGTCTGCTCTTTTTGCAAGTTTTCGGCAGACTTAAACTGCGACCTCATATTAAAAACTATAACGCACAACATAAAAATTACAACTAATGTCCAAATAACCACGCGCGAATTCATAAAAACCTCAATTTGCAGGTATATCTAAAGAGTCAAAAAAAGCAGGCAAGAGACGCGCTTTCAACTTCCCGTTTTTTCGTATTTGCTATAATATACAACAAAATAACAGGGAATAACAAGCGATGATAAAAATTACCGATTTAAACAAATCTTTTGGAAGCAGAATTTTGTTTGACAATCTCAATTTAAACATAAACGAAAAAGAAAAAGTAGGGCTTGTCGGAAGAAACGGACATGGGAAAACTACTCTTTTTAAAATAATTTTGGGGCAGTCGGACTACGAAAGCGGGTCTGTAAGCATGCCGAAAAATTATAAAATAGGCTATTTGAGCCAACACATAAATTTTACTTCCCTTACGGTTTTAGACGAAGCTTGCCTTGCCTTGCCTAAAGACGAAGCCGATGAAAAATGGAAAGCGCAAAAAGTTCTTTCGGGGCTTGGTTTTTCAAAAGAGTCTCTTCTAAGAAATCCTCAGGAGTTTTCAGGAGGTTATAAAATACGCGTAAATCTTGCAAAAGTTTTGCTTTCCGACGCAAATATGCTTATGCTTGACGAACCTAACAATTATTTGGATATAGTGGCTATCAGATGGCTTACGGGTTTTTTGCGTTCGTGGAAAGGCGAGTTGATTTTAATTACGCACGATAGAAAATTTATGGACGGCGTCATCACCCACTGCGCAGCCATTCACCGCTGCAAAGCCCGTAAAATTGAAGGGCAGACGCAAAAACTTTACGAGCAGATAGAAAAGGAAGAAGAAATTTATGAGAAGACCCGCCTTAACGTTGAAAAGAAAAAGAAACAAACCGAACTCTTTATAAGGCGTTTTCGCGCGAAAGCGCGCTTGGCTGGAATGGTTCAGTCGCGCATAAAATCTTTAGAAAAGCAGGAAAATTTAGAAGAGCTTACGGAAATTGAAAATTTAGATTTTTCTTTTTCGGCGCTCCCTTTTAACGCCGCCAAAATGCTTAGCGTCTACAACTTAAAATTCGGATACGATAAGCCCTTGCCGCCTTTAATTCAAAAACTTAGCTTTGACGTTCTTAAAAAAGACCGCATTTGCGTCGTAGGCAAAAACGGAAAAGGCAAATCCACTTTGCTTAAACTTTTGGCGGGCAGACTTTCGCCTGACGACGGCGGCATAAAAAAACACCCCGATTTGCAGTCGGCTTATTTTGTTCAGTCCGACGCCGCCGAATTGAACCCGATGAAAAACGTTTTTGAAGAAATTTTAAGTTCGGACGTTAAAATTTTGCCTCAAAAAGCGCGCAATATCGCGGGCGCGATGATGTTTAGCGGCGACGACGCTTTAAAGAAAGTGGAATTTTTAAGCGGCGGCGAAAAAAGCAGAGTTCTCTTGGGAAAAATTTTAGCCAAACCCTGCCACCTGCTTTTGCTTGACGAGCCTACCAATCATTTAGATATGGAGTCTTGCGAAAGTTTAATAGACGCCGTAAATGAGTTTGACGGTTCTGTGATAATGGTTACGCATAACGAAGAGCTTCTTCATAATATCGCGGAGAAATTAATTGTTTTTGACAGAGACGAAGCCAAACTTTTTGACGGGACGTATAAGGAATTTTTAGAAAGACAGGGCTGGGAAGACGAAAGCGGCGACATAAAATCTAAAACCGCATCGGGAAAGAAAGTTTTTACGAAAGAAGAATTGAAAAAACAAAGAGCGGTTTTAATACAGGAAAAATCAAAAGTTTTAAAGCCGCTTGAAGAAGAAATCTCGTCGCTTGAAAATAAAATAAGCGCAAAAGAGAAAGAATTGTCAGAAAATACGGAAAAGCTGGCGCGGGCTTGCGTAGAAAAAGACATAGCTTTTCTTGCCGAAGGCGCAAAAAACGATAAAAACCTGAAAAAAGAAATAGAAAATCTATATTTAAGTCTTGCCGATTTCACTGCGGATTATGAAAATAAAAGCGAAATATTCAGGCTAAAAATGGCGGAAATAGGCGAATGAATAAACGGCAAAAGCGCGTAAGCTTTTCCAATATTTGCGGGAGCGAGACGTTGAAAATTAAAATTGTCGTTTAAGGATGTTTTTTATATAATAAGCGTCAAATGATGAAAATAAAAGACAATATAAATAAAGCTATAGACGTTTTTTTGGACAAGTTTAGGCTTAGTTTGCGCTCTAAACTTGTAATTATATTTTTGATTGTAAAAGTTATTCCTCTTGTTTTGCTGACTTTCATCGCTTGGAATCAAATAAAATTCTTGGGCAATACCCTAAAAGTAATCGCCGTCGAAGATTCTACAGAAGC
>JAISLV010000005.1 GCA_031277075.1 Endomicrobium sp.
GCGGCTCTTTTAGCAAATTCTATTTCTTCTGACTGAGTTAAATCGTCCATAAAAAGCGAAACCTGCTCTATAAGCCACAGAAGCGGCAAAATATTGTTTTCGCTTTCTAATATCTTATCCCAGTTTTTTAAATGATTATATAATTTTACTGCAAAACCTTTTTTGTCTCTGCTTCCCAAATAAAGCCCGTATAAAGACATTATTTCGCTTTCGCCCGGAGCATAATTGAGAAAGTTGTCTTTTATAAAAAACGAATCGGCAAAAGACAAAACTTTTGCTTTAAACGCCGAATTTTCATCGCCGTATTTACGGCTTATTACAGCGTTTATAAAGCCTAACAGCCGCATATTGTAAAGATGTCTTTGATTTTGCGGCGCGCATTGGCTTTGTAATTCCAGCCTTTCGACATAGCGCATTATCTGGGAATTTTCTCCCAAAACTGACAAATGTTTTTTTGCCAGTTCAAACAGTCCGCCGCTTTCAGAAAGGTAAGTTTGAAATTCCATTCCGTTTTTTGCGTTCGTCTTAATATAAGAATACAGCGCGCTAAAAATTAAAATTCCTTTGGCGCTTATTTTATAAACTGATATTTCTTCGTCTGAGACTATTATTTTTTTTGCTTCTGCGGCAATTTTTGAGCCGCTGCGGGCGTCTTCGTATCCGCGCGCAAACGCTTGCGCCGTATTTATATGCGCGGCGGGAATTATCTCTTTTCTCTTTGCTCTTATCGCGTCTAATTTCATCGGCGCGTCAAGCGCAAAAGACATGGGAACGATTATATGTTTAAAGCCCGCGTCTTTAACGGTTTCAACTACGGTTTCAACGCTAGTAGAATCGTCTAAACCCGTTTTTAAAAGTATATTTTGTTCTTGTCCGCCTTTTGACGAAAGAAGATAAATATTTTCGCTCGGAGGATACTTCGCCGCTTCTTCGTCTTCAAATATAAGAATCGTTTTTTTATTTAAACCGTTTTGAAAAATTTTTCTCAAATGCGCGCAGACGCCTTCTTTACTGCGGTAAAAATCTATGTTTGTAATTAAAAAACCGTCTGCAGACATAACGTCTCTTAAAAATTCAAGCCTTTCAGAAAAAGCAAATTTTCCAAAAATCCCTTCGTATTGAGGTAAAAGAGCGGTTTCGCCGTCGTTGCCGCATTCAAAATATCCTTCTTTAAAATCTACCGAGTCGGCAAGCGTCATTAAATTCACTTTTACAATAACTTTTATTCCTTTCTTTTGTATTTTTTTGATATCTTCGCGCGTCTGTCTAAAAACTATAAATTCCATATATTTAACTATTTCTTTGGCTTCGTCCCATCTGCCTATATTTGCCGCTTTTATCTCCTCAAGCTCGTATTGGGTTATTATGTCTTTGCGGCTCAATATTAACCCCGTAATATATTCAAAAGATTTGTCAGCTTTTATTGCAAAATCGCTTCGTTTGAACTCTTCAAATTCAAGCGTCTGGTAAGATTTTGTTTTTAAATACTTCAACAATACGCCCGCCGCGTAAAATCTTTGAGGAGCCGCCGCCCAGCTTTTTAAATCGTATTTTTCTTCAAGCATATCTCCTAAAAAACTCTCGTCTTTATATTCAAGCCTGCTCATCTCTCTGCGCAAATCGGCAAGCATAGGATTAAAAACATTTCCTATAACCGATTCTTTTTTAGTTTGGGCGTATAAATTTGAAATTATTACGGAATTTATCGTCCTAGCGTCCGCAAGACGTTCTAAAGAGGATATGTCTGAGGCGGTATTGAGAGTTAAAGAAGGCGTTATTTTGCCTAACCTAGAGTTTTCTAAAACCTCTTTTGCGCCCGCCGCTCTTTTTAGCGACAGCGCGTCTATAGCGTCAAATAAATCGGTTATATATTTTTTGGGGTCTGAATAAAAAATATCTCTGTCTAATTTTATCAGTTTATACTCTTTGGCGTCTATGTCTGCCGTTATGCTTTTATTGAAACTCAAAATAAATCCCGCTTCGCAAAACAGAGCCGACAATAAGCCGATATGCAAAATTCCATTATTAAAAATCTCAAAATTTTCAGCGTCTTCAGAGAGCCTCAAAGCGTTTTTATGAGTTTCGTCTAGAGCGCATATATCGGAACTTACGTTTTTGTTTACGTATAAGCCGCAAAAATTGATTTTTTCAAGCGTTTCGTCATTATAAAAAGAATCGTTTATTACGCGCGGCAAAGCAAACGCGCCCGCTCCGTCTAACGAAAGCAGAGAAACGGAGTTGTCTTTTAAAGAACGGCTTATTATGCGTTCTAACCCTTTTAAATTTCTTTTGCCCGATTCGGCTTCTTTTATTAAAGCAAGCGTCGCTCTTGCAAGAAAGGCTTTTTTGCGTATCGCGTCGGCTCCGTTTTCGTATTCTTCAGACAATACGCTTTTTATGATATCGCGTTCTTTATCGTTTAACGAACCGCTGTATAAAGGAGTAAACCGCGCTTCGTAGACGCCAAACGGAGATTTGTTTATGGACGCTTTCGCCGATATAAGCTCGAC
>JAISLV010000007.1 GCA_031277075.1 Endomicrobium sp.
GCAAGCGCAAGAGAGAAGACAAAGAGAAATGATAAAGGCGTTTAATTTGACGTTAAAATTCAAAGTGGGCAGTTACTTTTTAACGCGCGAATCGAAAGAATATCTTGCGAAAGTTGCGGGAGAAATAAAGAGCCAAGAGTATAACAAAATAACAATAGAAGGACATACGGACAGCACGGGTTCAAAAGAGCTAAATAAGAGGTTGTCGAGGCAAAGAGCAAAAAGCGTATATAATGAATTTGAAAAAGCTGGGATACCGCGAGAAAAAATGACGTATACAGGTTTTGCAGCTGAAATGCCGATAAGCAGCAACAAAACCAAAGAAGGACGCGCGGCAAATAGAAGAACGGAAATATTTGTAGAGTAGACGGCGGCAACGGCAATAATACCAAAAAAGACCCTGAATTCATTTCAGGGTCTTTTTTTAGTCGTCCCCCTGACTTGACCGCTTTTTTAAATTTTTGAGATTTTTATATATAAAAAAGAGTTAAAAGCGGTCGCCAAATAAAGAAATTTTGTAAAATAGGCGAAAAAAAATACATATTGGTGTCTCTAAAAACCCTAACGCCCGTCCGAGCCTGCGCCTTGAGAGACATTGTCTCTGCGGCATTTGGGCATCAGAAAATTTGTCCGTCCTTGCTCTTAGGACGCCCTTCATTTTCTTCTTTGAACTGCCGCAAAATTCACGGCAATTACGTACATTATAGGTTTTTAGAGACACCCATATTTGCAAAGAAAGCAGCAAAGAAAAAAATAGCATTAGAGTGAAGAAAGTAAGCAAAGAAAGAAGAGAAAGAATAGATGAACAACAAACGACAGATGCTGAAACAAGTTCAGCATGACAGGCACGGCAACGATAGGCTTTGCCCCCATTGCCGTTACCCCAGCGCTGACGCGAACGCGTCGCCCAAAACTGACGCGAACGCGCCGCCCAAAACTGACGCGAACGCGCCGCCTAAAACTGACGCGAACGCATCGCCTAAAACTGACGCGAACGCGTCACCTAAAACTGACGCGAACGCGTCACCTAAAACTGACGCGAACGCGTCACCCAAAACTGACGCGAACGCGTCACCCTGAACTTGTTTCAGGGTCTATTTCAGGGTCTATTTCAGTGTCTGTTTCAAGGTCTATTTCAAGGTCTATTTCAGTGTCTGCCTTTGCTTAGCTGCCTAGTTGCTTAATTGGAATGCAAAAACTTGTAAAAAAGCTCTATTCTGTGTGGTCGCCAAAGCGGTCAAGTCAGGTTTTAGACAATAAAATTGAAAAAGACCGATATTATACAGTTTGCGAATACCTAAAGGGTGTCTTGCAAAAACCTATAATGTTCGTAAATGCCGCAAATTTTGCGGCAGTTCAAAGAAGAAAATGAAGGGCGTTCTAAGAGCAAGGACGGACAAATTTTCTGATGTCCAAATGCCGCAGAGACAATGTCTCAAGAGACAGTGTCTCAAGGCGCGGCAAAGACGGGCGTTAGAGTTTTTAGAGACGCCCAATTGGTTTAGCGCAACAGATTTCATAACATTGGAAAAAATTACAGGGTACAAACAAGACAATTTTAACTCGGAAGACGGATACCAAGATTTTGTTGACGTTTGCGAACGCTATTGGAAGGCATTGCCGAAAGAAGACAAATTAGAAAAATATAAAGAGTATGGGCGTCTCTAAAAATCCGATAAAATATTTTACGGTTCTCGCTTATTTCGCATTTTGAGCGGGAGCCGTTTTTTATTTGTAAAATCAAGCAAAATGTCATTTTTTTCGCCATTGAAAAACGCCTCTTAATCTGATATAATTCCACATAAATATCAGATTTATAAAAAAGGAGATTTTTTATGAGAACGCCGTTAATGGCTGGGAATTGGAAAATGAACAAAACAGTAGGCGAAGCCGTCGCTGCGCTAAAGGCTCTAAAGCCTTTGGTCGCCGATGTAAAAGACGTTGAAGTTTTAATATGCCCCGTTTTTACCTCCCTTTACGCAGTAAGCCGAGAAATTGAAAATTCCGAAATAAAATTGGGCGCGCAAAATCTTTTTTGGGAAGCCAAAGGCGCTTTTACCGGCGAAGTTTCGCCGTCTATGGTAAAAGACGCGGGTTGCTCTTACGTTATCATAGGACATTCAGAAAGAAGACAGTATTTCGGCGAAACAGACGAAACCGTGAACAAAAAAACTAAAGCGGCTTTCGGCGCGGGTTTAATTCCCATAGTATGCGTCGGCGAAACGCTGAAAGAAAGAGAAGAAAATATAACTTTTAAAGTGATAGAAAAACAAATCAGAGACGGACTTAGCGGTTTAAGCGGCGAGCAGGCTTCGTCGCTTGTAATAGCTTACGAGCCCGTTTGGGCTATAGGCACAGGCAAAACCGCAACGCCCGACCAAGCTCAAGAAGTTCACGCCTTTATAAGAAAACTTTACGCTGAAATTTATAAAGAAGCGGCAGAAAGCGTAAGAATACTTTACGGCGGTTCTGTTAACCCTAAAAACGTTTCCGACCTTATGAAACAGCCCGATATTGACGGCGGGCTGGTGGGCGGGGCAAGTTTAGAAGCGGACTCTTTTTCGCAGCTTGTAAAATATTTAAAATGAGGAAGATGCTATGAGCGATATAAAAAAAGTCGCTTTTGCGACAGACCACGCGGCGGCAAAAGTAAGAAATACCGTTAAAGAATACCTTATAAGTTTGGGATATGAAGTTGAAGATTTCGGGTTTGACGGCGAGGGCAGCTGCGATTACCCCGACTATGCCCAAAAAGCCGCAAAAGCCGTTTTGGATAAAAAAGCCGAGAAAGGAATTTTAATCTGCGGCACTGGAATAGGAATGTCTATAGCGGCAAACAAAGTTAAAGGAATAATCGCCGCAGTATGC
>JAISLV010000013.1 GCA_031277075.1 Endomicrobium sp.
CGACAGTTTTAATTTTAAATTTGCGGTAATTCTTTTTGTCGGGCAAGGCGTTTGTAAAACGAACCATAGACGCCACAGGGTCTGTTCCTTGAATATTAGAATTGTCAAAACCTTCTATCGCCGCGGGCATATTTTTTAAGCCCAGCTCTTTTTTTAGTTCGGCAAGCGAATCGGCTCTTTCTACGCTTGCGTTCATCTCTTCTTTACTCATTTCGCTTATCATCACTCTTTCGCCCATTCTTTGAAGAGCGTAGATGCGGTCTCTTACTAAGGCGGCTTCTTCGTATTTCATCCGCGCGCTAAGCTCAAGCATATTCTCTTGCCAGCGGTCTTCAAGTTTTTTAAGTTTCCCGTTTAAAAAAAGCTCCGCATATTTTACTTTTTCTTTATAATCTTTTGAAGTAATTTTTCCCATACAGGGCGCGTCGCACATTTGAGTGTGCGCGTAAAGGCAGGATTTTACTTTTTTTTCGTCGGGCAAGCTGTCTTGTAAAAATTCAAGTTTGCACGGACGCAGCCTAAAAAGCGCGGTAAGCCAGCGGACAAGTTTTTTAATGTAAAAAACCTGCGGATAAGGTCCAAAATAGAGCGCGCCGTCTTTAATTTTTTTTCTTGTAAAACACAAACGCGGGAAATCTTCGCCGATGGAAAGTTTTACGTAAGGGTAAGATTTGTCGTCTTTCCACATTGCGTTGAAGTATGGTTTTGCTTTGTTGATAAGCTGCCTTTCTACAATTAACGCTTCTCGTTCAGACGCGCAAAGAATATAGTCAATTTTACGCATAGCCGTAATTATAGACGTAGCTTTTGAATTAATATCGGCGTTAAAATAAGACGACAATCTATCTTTAAGGCTTTTAGCTTTTCCGATATAAATAATATTTCCTATAGCGTCGCGCATAATATAGACGCCGGGTAGTTTTGGCGTGTTTTCAAGATATTTGTTCATTTGCGTTTGCCGTAAAATATTTAAAGTTTTGAAACAAAAAAACAATCGCGCTTTAGCGGCTTTATTTAAGCGTCCGTCTACTGCCATTCAAAAACTATTTCGTATTTGCCTTTTATGCCCGGCGCGCTTTTTAACAGCGCGGAAATTTGTTCTTCGGCAAATTTTCTAGCTTGAATATAAAGCCCGCGGTTTTGCCTTGCTTTAAGCTCCATTTCTTTTTTGTTAATTTTTTGTATATTGTTTGCGTCGGTTAAAGTGTATTTGTTGAATATGCTTGTCTTTTCGTCGTATAGGCTGAAAGTTTCAGGGTAAATTTCGTGCGAGAGAATTTTAATTTTAGGCAAATGTAAAATTATATTGTTATACGATACGTCAACTTTAATGTCTTTGCAGTCAAAGCCCATTTTAATAGTTCCGTCTATAGTATAAATGGCTTTCTTTTCCGTAAGAGGAATAGGAATAGAAAACAACTGCGCGGCTTCAGAATGAGTTATCACCGAAGAATACTGGTATAAAAGGCTGGTATATTCTGCCGCAGGCAAAACTTCTTTAACCGTAGCGTTAATATTTACCTGCGCCTCTTTATCAACAATTTTTCCGCTGAAAACTTTTGCCCCGATAAATACGCCGCAGCCAAGAATTAACGCAACAATAATAAGCATTGCTAAGTATTTCATATTTTCCCTCCATGCTCTAAAGCCGTTAGTCATATCCGAATGATATGCCTTCTTGCCGTTGCCGCCGCTATACCTAAGCGTCTGCGCATCCGCGCAGTCTACGCAGCCGCATTCTTTACTCATTTATATATTATAAATTTTAGAGACGACCATTGACAAGCTGTAAATTTGCGGCTGCAATATATTCGCAGGTTGGCGCTTCCGGAGTCCCGGTAGTACGCGACCTGCCTTTTTATGCCCTTATAATTGCGGGTCTCTAAAAACCCTTTTCAAATCTTTTTTAATTCTACAAAATCTGCGACGTTGATTTCTTCTAGGAAATGCCTCTCATGCGATATTACAAGCATTGCGCCCGGGTATTGTCTTAATACCTGCGCCGCGTGGAGTTTTGTTTGCAGGTCTATATTGTTTGTTATTTCGTCTAAAAGCAAAAGTTTCGGCGTTTTTGCAGCTATTACGGCAAGCGAAAGCCTCGCTCTTTCGCCGCCTGAAAGAAAAATATTTTTCTTATTTACCTCTTCGTTTTTTCTAAACAAAAAATCGTTTAAAAAATCGCGTATTTCAACAATCGTTTTATTTTGCAATAAGTCAGATACGGTTTCTAAAACAGTTTTATCGTCGTCTAAATTCTTGTAATACTGGTCTAAATAGCCTATTTCTTCTTTTGCGGGCGCGTCCCAAATTCCCGTCTTTATAATTTCAGGCGCGTCTAATATCGCTTTAAATAGAGTTGTTTTCCCAGAACCGTTATCGCCAGTTACGGCAAGTCGCCGTCCGCCTGAAAGAGAAATATTGATATTTTGCAAGACGGCGGTCTGTTTTGCGCCGCCGCTTTCGCTTTCAGCTTTATAAGCCGCGCCGCCGCCGCTTATATATAAAACGTTTTTTGAACCCGCGTCTTTTGCCGAAAGCGAAAATTTAGGCTTAATTATTTCAGGCAGGCGCAAAGAAGACAAGCGTTCGTTTAAAGAGTTCCGTTTTTCATTAATATTGCCTTTATTTTTACCGCTCGTTTTTTCTGCTGAGCTTTGCTTTAAATCGCCTACCGCCGGCAGCCATCTTTTGTTTTTTATAAGTTTTTCGCCGCGTTTTTTACTTTTTGAAGCGCGCTCCTGTTCTTTCATAAGAGCGTTATGCGCCTCTTTCTTTTCTTTATTTAGCGAATGTATTTCATATTCTAATTCTTGCCTTTGCTGTGAAACGGAACGTTTGTAATCGTCGTATTTTCCGCTAAAAGTTCTAACCGCTCCGCCGTCTATGCTCCAAAACGCGCCGATAGAAGCTCTTAGCAATTCCTCGTCGTGCGAAACTACTATAAGCGTCCCTTTGTAAAATTCCAGCATTTTAACAAGCGACTTTCTGTTTTTTAAATCAAGATGATTAGTCGGTTCGTCTAACAGCAAAACGTCGGGGCGGCTTGCAAGCGCGGCGCTTAAAGCTCTGTTAAACTTTTCCCCTCCGCTTAAATTTTCATAATCGTAAATCAACTGGGAAACGTAACCAAAAACGATATTTGAATTGTTTTGAACTTCGCCTTCAGACGGTTCCATATCGCCCTTGATAATTTTTAAAAGCGACGATTTGCCGCAGCCGTTATTGCCGATAACAGCAATACGGTCGCCGTTTTGAATTTGAGCGCTAAAATCCTCAAAACAAATTTTGTTAGGATAAAACAAAGAGATATGATTTAAAAATATAGGTTTATGCATAAAATTTTTCCGTAAAGCCGCGTCAAAATCCGATTAAAAATTTATTTTTTTAATATTTGAACAAAGCCTTTCAGCTCTTGCGATTTTAAGATTTTTGCAGTTATGAAAAAAACCGACGCGCCCGCAAATATTGATACGGGAACGGATATAAACGCGTTTTGAGATACTTTGCAGGCGTAAAACGCGGTTATCGCGGTCAGTATTGAGGCGGCAAAAGATTTCGCAAAAGAAAAAAACATTTTTGTAAGCCCGATTTTTCCAAGCCTTTTTTTAAGCCAGAAAATGAGAAGCAAGAGATTGAAATAAGACGCCAAAGCCGTAGCAAGCGCCAAACCTCCGACGTCTAAAAACCTCATTAAAACTACGCATAAAACAACATGCAAAAGCATTGAATATGCGGCGGCTTTTACGGGCGTTTTTGTGTCTTGGAAAGAATAAAAGGCGTTTGCAAAAATTTTTGCCATAGCGTAAGACGGAAGCCCGAGCGAATAAAAAAATAAAGCTCTGTTCGTCGCAAGCGAAGCGGCGGCGTCAAACCTGCCGTGTTCAAACAGCAATTTTACTATTGGAAGCCCTATGACCATAAGACCCGCCATAGCGGGAAGCAAGGCAAAAACCGAAAACCTTATTGAATAATTAAGGGAATTCTTAAAAGACGCAAAATCTTTTTGCGCATATGCCTTTGACATTGCGGGCAGAGAAACCGAAGCGAAAGCAAGCCCGAAAATCGCCAAAGGAAGCTGCATAAGCCTGTTTGAATAGTAAAGCGCGGTAATTGACCCGCTTGCCAAAAAAGACGCGCAAATAGTGTCTACAAAACTGTTTATCTGGTCTACGGAAAGCCCGATTATTGACGGAATCATTAAAAACGCTATTTTTTTAATTCCCGGGTGTTTGTAAAACGCCGCAGCGGGCTGCAAAGAGCGCAGTTGTAATTCAGGCTGCGCGTCTTCTTCTTTGTTTGCGATTCGTATTTTAAATTGCGGCTTTAAAGTCCAGCCTAGACTTTTCAATTTCGGGTATTGAATAAAAAAGTGCGCCGCGCCGCCAGCTATTACGCTTATTGCAAGCCCTTTTATTTGATTGGTTGAAATTAAATAAGGCGCGACGGCAAGCATATAAAAGATTTCAGCCATAGAAAGAACCGACGGAGCAAAAGCGGGAAGAAAGAAAGATTGAAGCGTATTTAAAATCGCAAGCAGAAAAGCCGCAATGCATATAAAACATATAAACGGAAACATCAGCCTTGTAAGTTCTACGGTCAGACGCATTTTTTCAGGATCGTCGGTAAAACCCCAAGCTATTATTTTTACAAAGATAGGAGCAAAAAATACGCCGACAATACACACTACTATAAGAACCGCAAGCAGCATAGTAAAAACGGCGTTTAAAAAATTTTGAGTTTCGCTTCTATCTTTTGAGTGGAGATACCCGCTAAACACAGGAATAAAAGCTGCGGAAAAAGAGCCTTCGCCAAAAACTCTGCGGAAAAGATTCGGTATGCGAAAAGCCGCGTAAAAAGCGTCGGCAAACATTCCCGCGCCGAATAAATTTGCCACAAGCATATCGCGCGCATAGCCTAATATGCGCGACAACATTGTGCCAAAAGCCGCCTTTCCCGCATTCTTTGTAAGTTGTTTGTTTTCCATAATAAAAAATTATCCTAAAGCAGTAAAAAAGCAGCTAAGAAGTTAAGCGGCTAGGCAACTAAGCAACAGCGTAAACGACGGCAACTACAGATGTGCTTTTCCCTTCGTAATTTTTCCATCAAAAAACTTGTTTAAAAACGCCAGCCTATTGTCATATTAAATTGGTGTTCAAATTTGTCAAACTCTTGTTTTTCAACGATTACATTTTTCCTTAAAATACGAAGTCTCCTTTCGTCAAACGTTATGCCTGAATTTGCCAAAAAGCGATACCCGAAATCTAAAAAACAGCTTCTTACAAAATTTACAGTAATGCCAGTTCCTATTCCTGCGGCAAAAGCGGTTTTAGACTCTGAATGGGAGTCGGGAATGCCTTCTATGTCTCGTCCGTTATGCGTAGTAGGGTCAAAACTTTCCGAACCAGTTATTGATAATAATCCTAAACTTGGTCCAAAACGCAAATCTATTTTTCTTGATACTTTCGCCACGAAATTCCAAGAAAATAAAACCTCTACCGACGTATAGTCGTAATTTATGTCTCCTTTAAACTCGTCATAATACGGATAACGTCCATAACGAAACTCGCCTATTTTACCCGCGCCGTAAAAACCTACGTTAACTTCAGCTGTCAAAAGATTATGCCGCGACGGATAATATCCAAAACTCGTTCCCCCGCCGACAAAAACTTCCCCTATAGAACTTCCGATCAATCCCAAAGTTAGAAACATATTTTTACTGCGCTGTTCAAAAACGTCTTGAGCGTAAGCGGGCAAAACAAGCGCGGCGCACAAAAACAAAACCGATAAAACTTTTTTCATACTGCCTCCCTTTGACGACTTGCTTTCTCTATATTCAGATTTTATCTTTTCGGCGTTTTGCAAAAATCTGTATTTTTTTAATGAATACAGGCGGCAGATAAAATCGCTTTTTGCCTTTATTTTCGCTTTTGCCTTGCGCAAAGCATAGAAAACGAGCGCGCGGCTGACCGCAATTTATATGCAATTATATCAAATCAAAATTCTGTTTTCCGCGCTTCTTTTTGCGCTTTAAACCAAGTGTTTTGGCGTTTGGCGTAGCGGCGCGTATCTTTTGAAAAATTCTCGCATAAAGTTTCTTTTGAAATTTTTCCGTTTAAAAATTTTATTACGTCTCTGTAGCCTATGCCGCTTAGAGCGGGGCAATTTTCGTCAAAACCCATATTTAAAACTTTTTGAGTCTCTTCTATCATGCCGCTTTCAAGCATTTTTTTGCAGCGTTCGTTTATTTTAGCGTATAAAATTTTGTTTTCAACGCAAAGCGTATAATGAATAAAATCATATCTTGCGTTTTTTTGCGTGAAATGTTCGCCCATTGTTTTGCCCGACAATATATTTACTTCCAAAGCGCGCAGCAGCCTTTGAGGGTTTTTTTGATTTTTTTCCGCCGATCCTTTGTCTAGTTTAAGAAGCAGATTGTAAAGCTCGCTTTGAGTTTTTTTAGAAAGTTCTTTTCTTAACTTTTCATCTGCGGCGGGCATTTTGTCAAGCCCGTAAAGCAGCGCTTTAACGTATAAACCCGTTCCGCCGACTATGACGGGCAATTTCCCTCTGCTTGAAATTTCTGCGATTTTCGCATCGGCGTCTTCCGCAAAGTCCGCCGCGCTGTATGTTTGACTGGGTTCTATAAGGTCGGTTAAATATTGAGGAACGCCGCCTATAAGACGAAACGCGCGATTAATTTTACGTAAAGCGCGCCCATCATTGCCGTCCGTCTCTATAAGTCTTCCCATTTCATCGCTGCGGCTATACTGTCTTGGCGCAGCTTTTTCATTTGAACTATGGATTAAAACCCCTTCCTTATTTGTCCCAATGTCTAAATATTTATAAATTTGGCGAGAATCGGCGGATATTATTTCTCCGTTATGCAAACGGCAAAATTCAACGGCTTTCGCCGTTTTTCCGCTTGCCGTCGCGCCTGAAATTACGATTATTTTTTTCATTTGTAAATTATTTAAATATATTTTTAATTTTTCCAAACAGACAGATTTCCGATTACAAATTTCCAAAATGACGCGCTTGGATTACAAAGACAACAGCAGCGAAAAAAGTATCAATGACAAAAAATTACAATATACGCTTACGCCATTTTTACCCGTTCTACGCTTATTACAAACAAAACTGCGCAATATAAAAAACCAAGCTGTCATGCCGCTTGGCTTTTTGCATATAAAAGCGGTCAATTCATCAGTCCCCTTAACCGCCGTATCCTCTATACGTCCGTTTTTTCTTCCGCCCACGAACGTCTTATGTATAAAGGCTGTATTTTTGAATATTCTTCGTTTTTTGCATACCGCGCCATTTCGCCTAAAACGGCGGCGGTCGGAAAGTTAAAAGCGAACGGAAGACAAACGCTTGTTTTGCCGAGAGCTTTTTCTAATTTTTCTCTATAGACCTCAGCCGCGCTGCCTATAACTATAATTTTATTTTTGTATTTTTTATTTTCATTTATAAAATCGTCAATGCCTTTTATTATTATCCCGTTTTTGCTTTTAACGTAAATTTCGTTTCTCAAAGCGTCTATAGCGGCGGACAATTTAAAGCCTTTTAAATTGACGAAAGCGCCTTCTAGCAGGCTTAAAGAATCTATAGCCGCGACGGGCTTATTTAAAGTTTGAGCCATAGTTTTAACGGCGGTCATCGCTACCCTTATGCCCGTAAAACTTCCGGGTCCGGCAGACACGGCGAATTTGTCTATGTTTTGATAAGAATTCCCCGTATCTTTTAAAATTTTTTCTATCGCTGGAATTAACATTTCCGAATGAATATGCCCGCAATCGTAAGCGAAATACGCCGAAGTTTTGCCATCTTCGTTTAACGCCGCGCTAAACAATTTGCTTGAAGTTTCCACAGCCAAAATTTTCATTTTATTTTCTCTATTGTGATTTTTCTTTTTCCGCCGTCTAGGGTTTGAAATTCTATATTCCAATTGTTGTCGTTTTTGCCTGCGGTCAGACGGTCAGCCCATTCTATAAGCGAAATATTTCCGCCGTAGAGATATTCTTCTATCCCCAAATCCCAAACGCTTGCGGGAGAAAGCCTGTATAAATCCAAATGAAAGAGCTTTTCCGCGCCGTTTGAACCTTTATACTCGTTAGCCAGCATAAAACTTGAACTTCGCGCAAAACCTTTATTGCCAAACGCCTTCGACACGCCTTGCGTAAAAGTGGTTTTTCCGCTGCCCAAATCGCCTTTTAAAAAAACTATGTCGCCTTTTTTTAATAAAGCGGCAAAACAAACTCCAAGCGCGGTCGTCTCTTTTGGCGATTTAGTTATAAAAATATTTTTTTTAGAAATGCTTAAATCCTGCGTAGACGGTTTTTTGTTCTTTGCCATTATAGAAATATCTTACCTTATTTGAATTTGTTATTTTTCCGATATAGGAAATTTGCGGAAGCAG
Organism: Endomicrobium sp.; assembly: GCA_031277075.1. GTDB lineage: Bacteria > Elusimicrobiota > Endomicrobiia > Endomicrobiales > Endomicrobiaceae > JAISLV01. The sequence goes on from JAISLV010000013.1 coordinate 8,417, forward strand.
TTTTTTTAATTTTTGCGCGGAGTTTTGCGGCGCCGTAAAAACCAATTCGTAATCTTCGGCTCCAAAAAGCGCAAATTCCGTCTGTTTTTTGACGTCGGGGAATACGTTTTTCAGCTGTTTTGAAACCGAAATTTTTTCCAAATCAACGCGCGCGCCTTTTGACAAAAGCGCTATTGAAATAAAAAGCCCGTCGGATGCGTCCGTCATAGAACTTGCGAATTTTGAAATTTCAAAAGCCTCTTTCAAGCGCGCTTGCGGCTTGTTTTGTTTTGCGATTAAATACAGTTCGTCTTTTGAGTATTTGCGTTTTATTCCGTATTTGTAAAGCAGCGCGACGCCCGCGCCCGCGCCGCCGAAAGTATTTGTAATTCCAATCAAGTCGCCGTCTTTTGCGCCGCTCCTTTTAATAATTTTTCCGAAACTTTCGCCAATAATAGTCGCGGAAATTATTATTTTGTCGGACTTAACCGTGTCGCCGCCCGCAATTTGCGCGCCGTATTTTTTACAAGCGTCTTTAACTCCCGTATAAAATTGTTTTATATAATTTAGAGGCGTATCGGGCGGCGCGCCAAAACCGATAAAAACGTATTTGGGTCTGACTGCCCCCATAGAAGCGATATCGCTGACGTTTACCTCTACGGTTTTTCTTCCCAAGTCCGCAGGCGTTGTCCATTCTTTTTTAAAATGAACGTCTTCGCAAAGCAAATCTTTTGTAACGCAAAGTTCCCTTGACGTTAAAGATTTTGCGCCGTTTCTAAAACAAAAACAATCGTCGCCTATTCCCACAGTTATATTTTTATCGTCTGCGGCGCTCGCAAAATCTTTTTTTATAGTTTCTATAAATCCGAACTCGCCTATGTTTTTTAAAGTTTTCATAAAGTATAAAAATTATACTATTTTTTTGATATAATAGTGAAAATCTTTATGAAAAAACATTTATGGACGCGCGCCAAAAACAGGCTGCATAGAAAGACAAATATTGCGACGGCTTTGCGCCTTGCGTCCGCAGACAATTAATTTCGGAGGAAAAAATGGGAGTCTACGTAGAACCTAACCGCAGTTTCGACTCAAACGAAACAAAAAAAATAATAAAGACCGTATCGCTTGTCGTAATTTTTTTGTTTTTGGCAACTTTGGTTTTTGGAAGTTTTTTTACAGTTCAGGTGGGGTTTGTCGGCGTAAGAATTAACATTATTACGGGACAAACGGAATCTTTTTCAAGAGGAACTTATTTAAAAATTCCCATAATTCATAAAGTAGTAAATTACGACGTAAGAACGCAAAGACAGGAATTTACCGCTACTTCGGCTTCTAAAGATTTGCAGGCTGTGCATGCCGTGATAGTTATAAATTTCAGACCCGATTACAGCAAAGTGAACGAACTCCATTCAAATATCGGAAGCGATTATCAATGGAAAGTTATAGACCCTGCGGTTCAAGAAGCGGCTAAAGCCGCGATTTCTAAGCTGCCCGTTGAAATGGTAGTCGTAGAACGCGAAAATTTAAGAGCGGCGATTGAACAAAGGCTTTCAGAAAAACTTGCCTCATACAATATAATAGTTGAAAACGTAAACATCACAAATATTGATTTTTCTTCGGAATTTAACAGAGTGGTTGAAGAAAAACAAATTGAAGAGCAAAAAGTAAAAAAGGCGGAATATCAAAAACTGCAAGCCGAAGAAGAAAAGAAAAGAGCGATTTTGCTTGCCGAAGCCGAAGCCGCAAAACAACAGCTTTTAAAACAATCTACAAATAAAGAAGTTATAAGC
>JAISLV010000090.1 GCA_031277075.1 Endomicrobium sp.
TTCCACTTGTCGCGCGAATAGCCCATATTGGAGAAAAGCCCGTCGTCTAAATAATCGAGCAATTCGTTCCCCGCTATTTCCTGAACGCTTTCTGGCAGAGGCTCTTCAAAATCTTTTGCGGCTATTGTAGGCGTTGATATTATTGTTCCTGAAGGCTGGCGTTCGATAATATTTTGGAATTTATCGTAGTCGTTAAACTGTTCGTAAATTTCATTTTTGCTTTCGCCAAGCACAGAATATTTCTTCTTATGCGAAACTTTTTGCGCATAAGAAACCGAGAAGAGAAACAAAAACAACATAGCGAAGAAAATTTTAACTTTCAAATTGCCTTTAACTCCAAATTCATATGGCGTCTCTAAAAACCTATAATGTTCGTAATTGCCGTGAATTGTGCGGCAGTTCAAAGAAGAAAATGAAGGGCGTCCTAAGAGCAAAATTTTCTGACGCCCAAATGCCGCAGAGACAATGTCTCAAGGCGCAAGGCAAAGACGGGCGTTAGGTTTTTTAGAGACACCCATAGTTGTCATCGTAAATTTAACGATAAAATTTGAGATTTTATAGTATCATTTATGGAGCGTTTCGGTCAATTATTAAGCTGCGAATCATCCTCCGACAGCCATATAAAAAATATTTACAAAATAAAGGCAGCCTTTCGCCCCGCCATTTCTTGCAAGGGATAGGCGGCAACTATTCTCTTCATTTCCATTATTTTGACAAAACGAAGACCAATAGAACGATTGAGCTGACGAAAAAAGCGATTGCAAGCGCAGCGGCGATTACAATTTGCGTTTTTAGGCTTTCGTTTTCTTCTTTTAATCTTTGTTTTTCCGTTTCTGCGGCAGATAAAGCCTTGTGATAATCTATAATTTTAACGATATGCGGCTCAATTGCAGAAGCTACCGAAAAAAACGCCTTTGCTGCTTTTATAATTGACATTTTCCCCTCCTCTTTATTAATTTTTATGGACGCATTACCCGACAAAGAGCAAAAAAATGCGGCTAAGCGGCTGGGCAGTTGCCATTAATTCCCATGCCCAAATTCACGGCGATTATGGACATTATAGGTTTTAGATACATTCTTTGCAAATTGCCCTTGTCAAATAAAAAAAGAGCGGACGGTTGTTTTGCCGTCCGCTCTTTTTTTCCATATTAGCTTAAAGTTTAAATTTATACCCAACATTGATATTGAGTTTTCTGTAAGATAAATCCGTATTCACAGAATCTTCCTTATAGCTGGTCTTTTGCCAACTATATAATACGTCGACTACTAAACCGAAAGGGAAATTATATCCCGCGCCGACTCCGTAATATAACCCGCTTTTCGTACTGTCCTTGCCTTCGGGGATTAAAAAACCGTAGCCTATATTGCCTTTAAAGAAAAAGTCTGGTATGGCAGATATAGGGTTTGCTTCCACAGTAGCGTCTATCGGAAGAAGCATAAGTCCTTTAGAACCGCTCGGAGTATTAGACGCTACTCTTGGCAGCCCAAAAGATACGCCGCCGCCTACTTTCACAATGTCAATAACATTCGTCAAAAATTCGCCTGTAATATTTATCCCGGCATTCATATTAGAAGTTGCCGAATGACCGCGCGTTGTTGTTTTAGCCTTCCCCGCAACGTCAACTCCGCCCTTTACGTTAACCTCGCTTGCTATTGCCGCGCCTGTCATTGCAATCGCTACAGCCAATCCTATAATGATGTTTTTCATCGGCTTTCCCCCTTTTTTATATTTGCAAGGGACCCCCCCTGCATTTGTAATTAAGGTTGAATTACGATTTAATTATTATACAAATTATCATAAAATATATCAATTTTTGAATTATGTTTAGCCTGTGCTTAAATTAAAGGCAGCTTCTGCAATGATATAAAAAAGGGACAAGGGTTGATTTGTCCCTTGTCCTAAATTTACGGCAATTAGGCATCTTGAAAAAACCTATAATGTTTGTAATCGCAACAGATTATGCGGCAATTACGAACATTATAGGTTTTTGCAAGACACCCTTTTGCAAAAAAGCTAACTCTTGCATTTATATATTAAACTATCTGCAATTCTACAAGTTTTTCGGCAATTTGCACTGCGTTTAGCGCCGCGCCTTTTAGCAAATTGTCGGAAACTACCCAAAAAGTAAGACCTTTTCCCGTAGGATTTGATATATCTTTGCGTATTCTTCCTACAAATGTAATTTGTTTGTCTTGAGCGCAAAGCGGCATGGGATATTTTTTGTTTGCAATATCGTCTATCACTTCAATGCCTTCAGCTTTTGAAAGCAGTTCTTTAGCTTTTTGCGGCGTAAGCTCTTTTTGCGTTTCAATCCAAACGCTTTCTGAGTGAGAACGAAAAACAGGAACTCTTACGCAAGTCGCGCTTACTAAAATTGAATCGTCGCCCATAATCTTTTTCGTTTCATTGGTCATTTTAAGTTCTTCTTTTGTGTAGTCGTCATCGGCAAAAACGTCTATTTGAGGAATTAAATTAAAAGCTATCTGATACTGAAATTTGCTTGCGGCGGGCATATTTTTCCCTTCAGCCCACGCTTTTGACTGCTCTTCAAGTTCCGAAATTCCTTTCTGCCCCGCGCCCGACACCGCCTGATACGTTGAAACTATTACTCTCTCTATTTTTGCGTAATTATGCAGCGGCTTTAAAGCCGCGACCATTTGTATTGTAGAACAATTGGGGTTTGCGATGAGTTTTTTATCTTTTTTTAAATCGTCTGGGTTAACTTCGGGAACTACCAACGGAATTTCTTTGTCCATTCTCCAAGCCGACGAATTATCTATAACAAAACATCCGTCTGCGGCAAAATACGGCGCAAATTCTTTAGACACAGAAGCTCCCGCGCTGTATAAAGCTATGTCAACGCCTTTTCCGCCGTCTTTTGTAAGGACATCAACGGGATATTCTTTGCCGTTAAAAGTCAATGTTTTTCCCGCCGAACGTTCTGAAGCTAAAAATTTTATGCTTTCCACAGGAAATTTTCTGCTTTCAAGCATTTTAATCATTTCGCGCCCTACCGCGCCCGTAGCTCCTACAACTGCAACTTTAAACTGTTTCATTTATTCTCTAGCCCTCTTTTAAATATTTATTTGCGCCTGCGTATACAATATATATAGTTGTTGATTTTACCAAAAAAGCATTTAAAGGTCAAAAAAACATTTCCAAAAAGCCGACAGGCGCAGCCTGACAAAGTTTGCCTTTTGGAATTGTCAAATTTGGAGGTGACATATCAAGGGACAGGTCTTTTTTAAATGATTTGACAATAAAAATAACTTGCAATCGTTTAAAATGCGCTAAAAATTTTATATAACTATTCTTTATAAATATCTGCAAAAAAAACTTTGGAGGAACTGTATTATGAATTTTGATTATTATCTGCCTGTCAATATTTCTTTCGGAATTGGGAAAATAGACAATTTGGGCGTTAAGGCGCGGGGATACGGCAAAAAAGTTTTTATTGCAACGGGTTCAGGCAGCGCGAAAAAATCTGGACTGTTAGATAAAAGCGCGGCATTGCTTAAAGAGCAAAATATTGACGTTTATATATTTGATAAAATTACCCCTAACCCTACCACAGATATCGTGGAACTTGGAGTAAAACTTTTAAAAGAAAACAATTGCGATTTTGTTTTAGGGCTTGGCGGAGGAAGCATTTTAGACGCGGCAAAAGCTATAGCGTTTATGTCTAAAAACAGCGGCGATTTAATGGATTACGTCTATAACCGCAAAAAATCTGACGCGGCTTTGCCTCTCGTTTTAGTTCCCACCACCTGCGGAACAGGCAGCGAAGCAAACGGGTTTGCCGTAGTTACAGACGTTAAAACAGGCGACAAAAAATCTCTTCGTTCAAACGCGATAATATCAAAACTTTCAATAGTAGACCCGTCGCTTATGAAAACTATGCCTAAACAAGTTTTATCAAGCGTCGGCTTTGACGCTCTATGCCACTGCATAGAAGCCAATATTTCAAAAATATCAAACCCGATGTCAAAACTTTTTTCTATCTATGCGATAAAACTTATCAATGAAAGTTTATTGCCGCTTTATCAAGGAAACAACGACGACGCGCTTTGGGAAAAGATGACTTTGGCAAGTTCGCTTGGAGGTATGAGCATAAATATAGCGGGCGTCGCCGCGCCCCACGCGCTTGAACATCCTGCAAGCGGGTTTAGAAATATTACGCACGGATGCGGACTTTCGGCGTTGTCGCCCGTTATATATGAAAAAACTATTCCTAAATCGCCAGAAAATTTTGAAGAAATTGCAAAAGCTCTAAAACTAAAAAACGCCGCCGATTTATGCGGCTGGCTAAATAATTTAATCGCGTTGCTAAATTTGCCGAAAACTTTAAAACAGCAAGGCGTTATA
>JAISLV010000129.1 GCA_031277075.1 Endomicrobium sp.
GTATTGTATATTCTTTCATATGGATAGGAACGCGTGCGTTTGGGAGACACCCATTTAGATACGGCAAAAGAATGATTTTTATCTCTTACAATACAGCTTGAAGCGGCTAAGTTAATATCAAATTTATCAAAATCAATATCTTGCAGTTCTTCTTGCAAAAAAGCCTGATATTTAACGCCCGTTATTACGCCTTTTATATCCATAATTTACCATTCGCTTTGAGAAACTTTTAAACCCTCATCGGCATTACGACGCACAAATAATTTGCGTCTTTTTCGGGGGTTAGCGTAGCGGGATTTAAAGCGTTTGAAAAAGCAAAAACGGCTTTATCTTCGTCTATATTTTGCAAAACTTCTTTAATAAAACTTGGATTAAAATTGATTTCAGCAGGTTCGCCTTTATATTCCGTTTCAAGCTCTACTTCGCCTGAACCCAAACCAGCCGTAGACGCCGATATTCTTAAAACGCTCGGGCTAAAATAAAATTTTACCGCCGAAGACCTGTCTGAAGAAAGCCTGTCGTTTGTCAGCAAAGCCATTTGTTTTACCGCTATTAAAGTATTTTTTACGTCAAGCTTTATCTGTGATTCAGTTTTTTTGGGTATTACCTGCTCGTAATTTGGAAACACTCCCTCTATAAGAGTTGAAATAAAAGTTATATCGCCTATTTCAAGCGCGCACTGATTTTCAGATATTCCCGCCTTTACAAGTTCTTCTTTGTTGTCTACGGATATAAGCCTAAGCATATCGTTTACCGCTTTTGTTGGAACTATCGCTTTTCCTTTTATTTTAACGTCTACATCGCCGCAAGACACAAAAGCAAGTCTTCTGCCATCGGTAGCTACCATTTTTAGACTGCCGTTTTCAACTATAAAATACACGCCGTTTAAAACGTATCTTTGAGAATCTTTTGAAGCCGCAAAAGACGTCTTCTTTAACATTGACGCAAAAATTTCTTTCTTAACTGTAAAATTATTTTCTTTTGGAAATTCGGGTATTACGGGATACTCGTTTTTTGATATTCCCATTAACGTAAATTTTGATTTGCCCGATTTTATATTTATTTGGTTGGTATCGTCGGCTCTTATTTCAACTTCGGCGTCTTGCGGCAGTTCTTTTATTATATCGGCAAATCTCTTTGCGGGTATAGTTATGCCGCCTTCTTCGGATATTTCGCCTTTAATATGACATTTCACGGCTATTTCAAGGTCTGTGGACGACAATTTTATTTTATCTTTTTCCGTTTCAAACAAAAAATTTGATAAAACTGGCAATGTGCTTTTAGACGACGCTACAGGAGACACAGTCTGAATTCCTTTCATCAATTCTTCTCGTCCACACAATACTTTCATCTATAAATCCTCCATTTTATTCAAAAAGGCTATTAGTTGTTGTAGTCTTGTTGATTTTGTTAATAAACGGTTGCGAGTTTGAAAATAATTATAAGTATAAGGCTAAATTTTAGTAAGTTTAATAATAACAATTATGTTAGTAAAGCGGCGAAGTTGCTAAGGTTATTAAACGGATAAAACATTATACAAATTTTATAAGAATTATGCACATTTTAGCGTTAAAAATTCAAATAGAAAAAAATGCAACTAATGTTCGTAATTGCCGCAAATTTTACGGCAGTTAGAAGAAGAAAATGCAAGCCGCGTCCTAAGAGCAAGGACGAACAAATTTTTTGACGCCCAAATACGGCAGAGACAATGTCTCAAGGCGCAAGGCAAGAACTGGCGTTAGAGTTTTTAGAGACGCCCACATAATACAGCAAAAATAGCGCATAAAAAATGGATAAATAGATAGGCGCAGACGCTATTAAATTAACGCGCTGCTTAAAAAATACTGGTTTTTTAGAGAGAGTTATTGCAAGGAACGTATTTTTTTTATGATTTGGTTTAGTTTTGCGTTAAAATACGGGTCGGAGTTCATTTTTTCTTTTATTTTATTGCAGGCGTGCATTACTGTAGTATGGTCTCTTCCGCCAAAAGATTCGCCTATATCTGTAGTGGAAAATTTGTCGGTTAGAGTGCGCGATAAATACATAGCTATTTGGCGGGGAAAAGCTACGGCGTCGGTGCGGCGTTTGCTTTTCATATCGCGCAGTTCTATATTAAATTCTTCGGCGATAATTTTTTGAATATTTTCTATTGTAACAGGCGCGCTGTCGTCGGGCGGTCTGACGATATCTTTTAGAATTTTCTGAACGCTGTCAACGGTAAGCGGCGTTCCTGTGAACGCCGAAAAAGCCGTAATTCTTAAAAGAGAGCCTTCCAGCTCTCTAATATTTGATTTTACCTGCGTCGCTATATAAATTACGACGTCGTCTGGAACATACAATTTTTCGTCTTCCGCTTTTTTGCGCAGTATCGCTATTCTTGTTTCCAAATCGGGAGCTTGAATATCTGCGGTAACGCCCCAGCCGAAACGCGAAATTAAACGCTCTTCAACTTTTTCAAGTTCTTTAGGCGGACGATCGGAAGACACGACTATTTGTTTTCTTGAATCGTATAAAGAATTAAAAATATAAAAAAATTCTTCCTGCGAACTTTCTTTCCCTACGAGAAATTGTATATCGTCTATTAAAAGGCAGTCTAAACTTCTGTATTTATTTTTAAAAGAAGCGGGGTTTCCAAAACGTATGGCTTCAATAAATTCGCTTACGAACGTTTCGCAGGTGACATACAAAACTCTTAAAACGGAATTAGACGATTTTATATGGTTTCCTATCGCATGCAGCAAATGCGTTTTGCCAAGCCCTACGCCGCCGTAAAGAAAAAGAGGATTAAACTGATTGCCGGGATTTTTTGCCACCGCTTCAGAACAGCCGTGCGCAAATCTGTTAGACGCGCCGACCACAAAACGATTAAAAAGATATTTTTGGTTTATTTGGTCTTTTTGCGCGCTCTGCGCAACGGCGACGTCGGCAGGCGCAGGCGTGTTTTCTACTTTTGCGATGATAGGCGTTAAATCTTGCTGCGGCTGCATTTGCAAAGCTATCTGGCGTCCCAAATTTGCCGATAAAACCTGTTCAATGTTTTTTTGCTGATGACTTTCTATCCATTGCGAAAAATAAATGTTTGGCACGGCAACGGTGAAAATATCATTTTCAAAGCCCAGCGGTTTTAAAGGGGCTATCCATAAATTATACGTTTCAGGCGTGAGGGATAAATTGACATTATCCACAACTTTTTGCCAAATTTCATTGATTTGAACGCTCATAAACCCCTCGCTTATCCACAACTGTGCATAAAAGTTATTAACAAACAAAAATCCTATTGAAAAATGAAGGATTTTTTGAAGACAAAATTGTATATTTTTTAGCAATTTTTGTCAAGAGGGTGTCTCTAAAAACCTATAATGTACGTAATTGCCGCAAATTTTGCGGCAGGGCAAAGAAGAAAATGAAGGGCGCCCTAAGAGCAAGGACGGACAAATTTTCTGATGCAGCAATCCGCAGAGACAATGTCTCTCAAGGCGCAAGGCTTGGACTGGCGTTAGGGTTTCTAGAGACGCCCAAGTGTAGCAAATAGACATAACAATGATAAAATGGGATAGTTTTGTTTATTTATCGCTGACGATTTTTGTTCCGCAGGAAGAACAAAACGGCAGATGCGCAAAATTTCTGCTTGAACAGTTCGGACATATTTTAAACAATTCCATTCCGCAATATCTGCAAAAATACGTTACGTTTTTGTTATTGTCTTTCCCCGGGAATTCCCATGCTTTCATAATAAAATCTTTACCGCAAGACGGGCAAAAATGATTTTCAAGGGCTTTATCTGCGGTATCTGTTTGCACTTTTTTTGCTCTTTCTTGGGCGGAGGCTTTCAGCTCCGCCTGCTTTTGTTCAATGTAAGCTCTAATTCGTTTGATGGCGTAATAGCCAAGCCCTGCCGTAAGCAAAACGCCTACGCTATAGCGCACGTATCCGCCCCAGCTTGGAATATAGGGCAAAAGACCAAAGAAAAAAATGTAGACCGAAAAAAGCGTAAACCCGCGAAACAGCGGGTAAAATTTATGTCCGCGGCATTTTATAAAAAAGTAAATTCCAAACGCTAAAATAGGAAACACAAAAAGCAATCGCACTAAAAATACTTTAATATGGTATACATTGACGGCTTTATTGTATTGCTGGCGCGCTTTAGAACTCTGTGATTCAAAAGATTGATTAATGCTTTCGCGTTTTGTTTTTATTTTGTCTATTTGCTCTTGAATGCTGTTTTCCTGCCCGCGCCACTGCTGTTCTATTTTATAAAATTCGTCTAGCCGCCGCGCTCTGTCTATTACCTCTTGGTCTTTATCGGGCGAGCCGAGCGTCTTTCTTGTTTTTAACCAATTTTCAAAAGATTCTTTTTCGTTTTGATAATTGCCGCGCGCGGCGCGCATAGTTTTTTCTATAGTTTCTTTTTTTAAATATAAATCTTCTATCTCCTGCGAATATTTGTCAATTTCAAAATTAAGGGCTGACAGCGCGGGTTTATCTTCAAAACTTTCAATGATAGGACGTTTTACGGCATAATTTAAATCTCCAAGTATTTTTCCAAATAAAAGAATAAGAAAAACACAAAGCGTAATTGAAATTAAAAAGTACAAGAATTTTGACGTGCGTTCAAGTTTTTTGCTGTTTAAATCCATTGTAAAATCTCCTTAAAGGTTTTTAGCCGCGCAATTTGTTTTGCGCGCGCAAAAATGCAAGGGGGGGGGGCTTTGCAAAAACCTATAATGTTCGTAATTGCCGCAAAAGGCGCGGCAAGGACGGGCGTTAGGGTTTTCAGAGACGCCCCCCAAGGCTAATTTAATACTTGAAAAGAATCCACGTTTTTCTTTATTGCGCCGCCTACTTTTATCCATTGAGCAACGGTTGTTGTGCCTGTAACCAAATAGACTTTGCCTTTAGAAGAAAGCGCTTTAGAATAGAAATGAAGATATAATCCGCCCGTCTGCATAGTATATTCAAAAATAGCTGTTTGCTCTTTATCGTTTTGCTCTTGCTTTACAATTTTCATATTGTAAGTTTTAAATTGTTCAAGCGATAATTTTACATAGTCGGCGATAGTCCCCTGATATTTTTGTATCTGAACGTTTACATTGGGCGCGAAATTAGATTCTGCGGGCAAAAACATTATAAGAGTCTGAAAAACGTCGGGTATTTCTTTTTCCGATGCCGTAAGTTTTTCTATTGAAAAACCGTACTCTTCAAAAACAATTTTTTCTTGGGCAAAAACGGGTAAAACCAATACGGCAGACAACAAAATTGCAAACAAAATTTTCATTTTAAGGCTCCTTTTTTAAAAGATAGCAGCTAGGCAGCTAAGAAGTTGGGCAGCTAAGCAAAGACAAAAACGACAACGACGAAACGACGAACGACAAACCCCCGTCAGCGCAGACATTGTCTGCGCTGCCAACCCTTTTTACAAAAGGGGAATAAAGACACATATTCTTTTCCGCCTTGTCCGTCACCCTGAACTTGTTTCAGGGTCTGCCTTTGCTGTTAGCAGTTGTCCTTGCTTAGCTGCCCAGCTGCCTAGCTGCTTAGCTACGTTTTTTCCGCCTTGCCCGTCCCCCTGAACTCGTTTCAGGGTCTGCCGTTGCTGTTAGCGGTTGTCTTTGCTTAGCTTCCTAGCCGCCTAACTTCCTAGCTGCTTTTTCGTCGTTGCGTCGTTGTCGCTGTCTATCTGCCCAGCCGCTTAGCTGCATTCTTTGCCGCCTTGTTCCGTCACCCTGAACTTGTTTCAGGGTCTGCCGTTGCTGTTAGCAGTTGTCTTTGCCTATCTGCCCAGCCGCTTAGCTGCATTCTTTTCCGCCGTTTATTCGTCTCTCATTGCGCAAAATTGTCCGCACATTGTGCAGACGTCTTCTTGCTGCGGGGGGAGTTTAGCTCTTTCGGACGCCAATTTTTCAGGGTCTATGCAGAACTCTTTTTGTTTTTCCCAGTTTCTCGCTTTGCGCCATTTTGACATTTCGTCGTCTTGTTCTTTTGCCCCCTTTACGCCTTTGACGATATCCGCAGCATGCCCTGCGATTCTTGCCGCAATTACGCCTTCGCGCACGTCTGAAACGTCCGGCAGCCTTATATGTTCCGCAGGCGTTACGTAGCAAATAAAATCAACGCCGTAAGACGCGGCTAAAGCGCCGCCTATCGCCGAAGTTATATGGTCGTAACCCGGCGCGATATCTGTAACAAGAGGACCTAAAAAATATAGCGGGGCATTATAGCCCAAACGTTTTGCAAGGCGGACATTTGCTTCAATTTGATTTAGCGGAACATGCCCCGGTCCTTCTATCATAGTTTGAACGCCGGCTTTGCGGGCTTTTAATACCAGCTCGCCTAAAACCGCAAGTTCGCTAAGCTGAACTGCGTCTGAAGCGTCAAACGTAGACCCGGGTCGAAACCCGTCGCCGAGAGATAAAGTAACGTCATACTTTGCGGCGATTTTTAAAAGTCTGTCGTATTGTTCGTATAGCGGATTTTCTTTGCCTGTGGCATTGATACATTTAACTAAAAACGAGCCGCCTCGGCTTACCACGCCCGCAAGCCGCCCTTGCCTGTTTAAAATGTCTACTGTAGCCTTATTTATACCGCAGTGAACGGTGATAAAATCAACGCCTTGCCGCGCTTGTTCTTCTATGACGTCAAAAAGCAGTTCGCCGTCTATTTGAAATATTTTTTTTCCTGCGGCTACCGTTTTGCATGCGGCTTCGTAAATCGGCACTGTGCCTACTTGAACGGGACAGCGCGCTAAAATTTCTCTGCGGATTTCAAATAGGTTTCCGCCGGTTGACAAATCCATAACGGCGTCTGCTCCAGCTTTAATTGCGGCGTCAAGTTTTTCAAGTTCTTCGCCTAAATCTATATGGTCTGGCGAAGAGCCGATATTGGCGTTGACTTTTGTTTTAAGCCCCGCTCCGACCGCAACTATTTTTGACAATTTTCTATTTATGTTTTTGGGAATAACGATAGTTCCTGCGGCTACGCCTTGCCGTATAAAATCTTCGCTCAAATTTTCTGCTTGCGCCGCAGATTTTATTAAATCGCTGTTTTTGCCGTTTTGGGCGTCGGTCATTAATGTCATTTTTATATCCTTTTATACAGATTATACAAATGTAGCTAAGCATCTAGGCAACTAAGCAAAGACAACTGCTAACAGCAACGGCAGACCCTGAAACAAGTTCAGGGTGACGGACAAGGCGGAAAAAAACGCAGCTAAGCAACTAGGCAGCTAAGCAAAGACAACTGCTAACAGTAGCGGCAGACCCTGAAACAAGTTCAGGGGGACGGATAAGGCGGAAAAGAATATGTGTCTTTATTCCCCTTTTGTAAAAAGGGGCGGCGGCGCAGACAAAGTCTGCGTTGACGGGGTGTCGTTCGTCTTTTTGTCGTTGCGTAGTTGCCGTTGCTTAGCTGCCTAACTTCCTAGCTGCTTAGCTGCCCTTTCGCCGTTGTCTTTGCTTAGCTGCCGCCTCTTTTCAGCAGATAATCTGCTATGGCGGTTTGAGACAGCGCGCGTTTTATCAAAGGTTTATGTGTGTCTGAACTTTCTGTTTGTTCAAGTTCAAGCGGGCTTGAGCTTGACCATACAAAATATTGAGCGTTTTTGTTGAGCAAATTATATTTTAGCGCGCCTTGCCCGTTTGCAAAAAATTCCCCGCAGTTTGCGGCGATATTGGTTTTTGCAGACAATAAATTTTTGCCCATAGACATATATTGCGCGCTTGAAAGAGAAAGTTCGTAAAGCGTGGGCATAATATCGGTATGCGACCCGAACGCTTCAGGCTTTAGATTAATATTAAAGGGTTTCAGCTCCTGCGGTATATATAAGTAAAACGGGACTTTCCTTGAATTAAACAAATCTTGCGACGGATATTCAAATAATCCCCAAAAATTGTGGTCGCCCGTTATCGCTATTATAGTATTTTTTGCAAACTTTGAATTTTTTATTTTCGTTATAAATTCGCCTGCGGCGGCGTTTGCGTATTGATAAACCGCGAACCGTTTTGCCGCAAGGTCTTTGTCGGTAAGTTTTTCGTTGAGGGTTTCAGGAACGTTTAAAGGAAGCGGCTCGTAATCTGCGGGCAAAGAATACGGCGGATGATTTGTCGTAGTTAAAACCAACATAAATTGCTGGCGTTCAGACGCAGCCCCTTTTTCTAAAAAATCATATACAAAATCAAACAAATTTTTATCGTAGACGCCCCATTGGTTTCTGGGGTATTCTGAGTTCATCGCGCCCGCGCCTAAAACATTGTCAAAACCCATATTAGCCATAAACGCCGCGGCGTTTCTCCATCCTATGCCGCCGCCGTAAATAAAACTAGTTTCAAATCCTTTCTTTTTATAAGGCGCAGACGCCGCAAAAGGATACTTTTTGTAAGCGTATTTTGACTGCGCCAAAACGGTAGACACCGGACGCTGCGGCAAATTTGAGACTATCGTTTCTAAACTCACCATTGTTCCGCCCGAACCCGGCAGGAAATTATAAAAAACTATATCTTCGTCAAAATGTTTTTTGAGTTCGCCTAAAACGTCAAAATCAGAAGAGTTCCAGCGCAGCAAATCCGCTCCAAAACTTTCCATTACTATAAGAATTACGTTTGGTTTTACGTTTTCTATATTTTTACTTTCGGGCAGACTGACAATTAAAGAGTTTTCGGGGTTTGTTTCGGGGATTTTGCCTAAATCTGCATTTAAAAAATCGGCAAACGCTTGGCGGATATTATTTTTGTAGCCCGCTTTTTCAACTAAATCTATGTCTTTGCTTTCTTTTTTTCTTGCGTCGTAAGCCGCGCCGAAAGTGTAAAACCCGTTGATTGCGGTTTTGTTTAAAAACATATTTGACGAAACGTCGGCATCGTCAACTTCTAAAGGAACGGCTCGGACGCCGCCTCTTGCGGCTATAAAATTTAGCGACGTTATCGCCAGCGCGATTAAAATTTTTACGGTTAACCCGTTTATATTTTTTTGTAAAAAAAACGCAAAACGGAGTTTGAAAATTGTTTTTGAAATGAAATAGAACAAAACAAAAAAACAGGCAAAGCCCGCAAAAATCAACAAAACGTTATAGTTTTCCCAAATAGTAGATATTAAAGCCGACGTGTCGTCTTCAAAAAATCCAAAAACTAAAACGTTTATATGATTTTGGAAATAAGAATAGAACCCGAAATCTACGCACAAAAATATAAAAGCCGCGCTAATTACAAAAGTATAATACCATTTTACAGCCGTCAAAAATTTATCAAAAACGGAATTTTTTGCAATAAATAATAAAGCTATTAAACACAGCGAAACGGGAATATTAATATCGGCAATAACGGCTAAATCGTAACGCAAGCCCGCGCAAAACGCTTTAAAAATATCAAAAGTCAGGTTTGTAAAATCTATTGCGCGCCCGAAATAAAAAAAGAAAACCGCTCTAAACGCAGACATTGCGGCTAAAAAAATAAAATTTAAAAAAGCGAGTTTTAAAAATACGGTTTTAAAGTTATTCATTGAATAGATTTTTATATTTCAGGCAAACGTTTTTTTCAGCGTTGTAGGCGGCGTAACGCTGTTTCTTAAAAAGGGGCGAAAGGTCTGGGAAAACCGTTTTGGAATATTCTTCCAAAACTCTTAAAGATTCCTGCGCTCTTTTAAAATTTGCAATTATTATTTCAGGCAATTTTTTTTGAGAAGTTTCGGGCATTTTTCTTCCGCCGTCAGAAACCGCGTCGCGTTTTGCTATTAGCAAAGCGTAATTCTCGCGCAGAATTTTATCAGTATTATGGCGAATGCCGCGTATTTTTTTATACAGCGCGGCGTCGTCTAAAACGTAGCGCAAACAATCTTCAATAACGCGCAACCCCTCTCGGCAGCGGTTAATATTTGCGTCTATGATACGCAATGTTGAATTTGATTTTATAGTTTGTTTCATAATTTGGCGCTTGTATGTCAAGGGGACGCATCTATGCCTTGCCGTTATGGCGTTGCCATGCCTCTATGCGTCCAAGCATCCGTCTTTGCTATACATTTAACGGCAGATGCTGAAACAAGTTCAGCATGACGGACACAACAAAGGCAACGTCGCCCTGAAACAAGTTCAGCATGACGGACACGACAAAGGCAACGTCGCCCTGAAACAAGTTCAGCATGACGGACACAGCAAAGGCAACGTCGCCCTGAAACAAGTTCAGCATGACGGACACGACAAGGGCAATGTCACCCTGAACTTGTTTCAGGGTCTGTCGTTTGTTGTTGTCTGTCGTTGCTATGCCTCTATGCGTCCAAGCGTCCGTCTTTGCTATACATTTAACGGCAGATGCTGAAACAAGTTCAGCATG
>JAISLV010000167.1 GCA_031277075.1 Endomicrobium sp.
TCGGCGTTATTTCAGCAAGTTCGTCGGGCGCTATGTATTCTACGGCTTGTTCTAAGCTCATAATTCTAGGAGGCGTAAGTATTGCGGCGTCGTCTGCGCTTTTGCTTCGCATATTTGTAAGTTTTTTAGGTTTGCAAGGGTTGACTACCAAATCTTTTTCTCTTGAGTTTTGCCCCACAATCATTCCTTCGTAGACTTCAACTCCCGTTCCTACAAACATTTGTCCGCTCGTTTGCAAGTTGTCCAAAGCGTAAGCCGTCGTTTTTCCTCTTTCTTTAGCTATAAAAACTCCGTTTGTTCTTAAATCTGATAAATTTGTTTTCGGCATATAATCGTAAAAACTGTGATGCATAATTCCTTCGCCGCGCGTGTTTGTAAGAAATTCGTTTTTAAATCCTATCAAAGCTCTTGATGGAATAATGTATTCAAGCCTTATTCGGTTTTCGCCTTCGCTAACCATATTTTCAAGTTTTGCGGCGCGTTTGCCGACAAGCTCAAAAACTGCGCCTTGATATTGGCTGTCAATATCTAGCGTCAAATATTCCATAGGCTCGCAAAGCTGTCCGCTTTTTTCTTTGTAAATTACTTCAGGCGACGATACCGCAAGCTCAAATCCTTCCCGCCGCATAGTTTCAATTAAAATGGTTAAATGAAGTTCGCCTCTGCCTGAAACTTTAAATCTGCCTTCGCCTGAAAGAGGCTCTACTTTAAGCCCGACATTTGTCCGCGCTTCTTTTTCAAGTCTTTCTTTAAGATGGCGGCTTGTCAAAAATTTTCCTTCGCGTCCTGCAAAAGGAGAATCGTTGATAAGAAAATCCATAGACACCGTAGGCTCGTCTATTGAAAGAGGCGCAAGCGGCAAAATATCGTAAATTCCGCAAACCGTGTCGCCTACTTCAACGCCTTCAAGACCTGAAATTGCGACTATGTCGCCCGCTTTTGCTTCCATAAGCTCTTCTTTTACAAGCCCTACGAATTTGTCTATGCGGACGGCTTTTGTAATTTTTGGGTTTGAGACATTGTTTTTGTTGACTAAAGCTATAGGCTGACCTTTTTTTACTACTCCGTTTAAAATTCTTCCTATGCCGACAGTTCCCAAAAAATTATTGTAGTCAAGCATTGTTATTTGCATTTGCAAAGGCTTTTCAATATTTGCCAAAGGAGCTGGAACAGACGACATTATCGTTTCAAAAACAGGTTCTATGTCTTTTCCTTTTTCCTCAAGAATTTTACTTGCGCGTCCTTCGCGCCCCGACGCGTAAAGTATGGGAAAGTCAAGCTGTTGGTCGGTTGCGCCGAGCTTCATAAACAAATCAAAAACGTCGTCTACAACGCGTTCGGGCGCGGCAAAAGGTTTGTCCATTTTATTGATTATTACGATAGGGCGCAATCCTAACGACAGAGCTTTGCGCAAAACAAAGCGCGTTTGCGGCATAGGTCCTTCAACCGCGTCAACCATTAAAATAGCTCCGTCCACCATTTTCAAAACTCTTTCAACCTCGCTTCCGAAATCCGCATGACCCGGCGTGTCTACAATATTAATAACGCTGTCTTTATAATAAACGGAAACGCACTTAGCAAGAATGGTTATGCCTCTTTCTCTTTCAAGAGGGTTAGAATCTAAAACCATATCTTGAGCTTCGTTTTCCTTTACTTTAAATTGCCCTGAAAATTTTAATAAAGAATCAACTATAGTGGTTTTTCCATGGTCAACATGGGCGATAATTGCAACATTCCTTACGTCTTCTCTTTTCATTATGTTTAAACTCCTATTTTTACCGACAACAAAAAATACGACAAACAAAAAAATGGCAAAATACAAAAACGCCTTGCGGCGATAAAATTTTTGCGCGCATCAGGCGTCGGCAAACCATAAATTCGCTATTTTTAACAAATCGGCGTTAATTATATATTTATTTGTTAGTTTTTACAAATTGCCGTCAATTGTCTGCAAGTTTTTTATAAGTTATTTTTGTCAAATCGTTTAAAAATAACACTGTCGCCTTGACATAAAAAGTAGTTGCCGTTAATTCTCCTTTGGGCGTCTTGCAAAAACCTAACGCCCGTCTTTGCCTTGCGACTTGAGACATTGTCTTTGCGGGGCATTTGGGCATCAGAAAATTTGTCCGTCCTTGCTCTTAGAACGCGGCTTACATTTTCTTCTTTGAGCTGCCGCAAAATTCACGGCAATTACGTATATTATAGGTTTTTAGAGACACCCTAATAGTCAAAATTGGATAGGAGGCTCGCGCCATGATAATGCAAACTTTGTGCCGCCGCCGCTTGCGCATATACATTACCTGCAGCAAAGATACTGTTATTGCTATAAAATCCTGCCTGTTGAATTGCTATAATGACCTAATCGCCTTCAATGTTTTTGTCTGAAAAATCTAATGTATTGGACGTCTTAATTTCACAAACATTCAAAGAAATTGTATAATTAATAAAATTATTTGGGTATGGGTGTCTTGCAAAAACCTATAATGTACGAAATTGCCGTGA
>JAISLV010000182.1 GCA_031277075.1 Endomicrobium sp.
AAAAGTCGGTTTTTGACATTATACAGTTTCGCGTTAAAGACGCTTATTTTTTAGATTTGTTTGCGGGCGTTGGGTCTGTAGGCATAGAAGCTCTTTCGCGCGGCGCGGCAAAATGCGTTTTTGCAGAGTTAGCAAAGACGTCGCTTGATTTGATAAAACATAATATAAACGCGCTCGGCTATAACGATAGAGCGTCTATAGTCCGTTGCGACATTATAAAAGATTTTGAACTTTTGAGCGGTAAATACGATATAATTTTTATGGGTCCGCCTTATAAAGACTCATGCAAAAAGCCTTTGGCTCTTACGCAGCCGTCATTGCAAAACGTCGTTAAATACGGCGTTTTAAAAGACGATTCTATTTTGATAGTTCAAAAACACATTAAAGAGCCTGTCGGAGCAGTTTTAGGTTTAGAACGCTTTAGAACTGAAAAATACGGCGACACGGAAGTTTATTTTTACAGGCGGGCGAAATGAGTTTCAATGAATTTAAAATAAGTTATTCCCGTATAAACGCGTATTTGTTTTGCCCTAATAAGTATAAGCTCATTTACGTGAACAATTTTTATATTCCTGCAAACGCCGACATTTCTTTCGGACAGACCATCCATAAAACGCTTGAAAAATATCACTCTTTAGGCGGAAAAACTTTTGAAGCTCTTTTTGAAAGTTACGACGCTTGCTGGCAAAACGACGGTTTTATTTCTCCGCAGCAGAGCTTTGAATATTACGAGCGCGGCAAAAAACTTTTAGAGAATTATTTCGCCTCTTTTAAAACAAGCCGCGCAAAAATTTTATATACGGAAAAATCTTTTGACGCAAATATCGGCAAATATAAATTTGTCGGAATAATTGACAGAATAGACGAAACGCCCGAAGGTTTTCGCGAAATAACGGACTATAAAACCCATGTAAATATTTGGGAGCAGGAAAGAGTTGACAAAGATTTGCAGTTGAGTATTTACGCATATGCCTGCAGAAATGTCTTCGGCTTTACCCCAGATTTAATATCGGCGTATTTTTTGTCGGCAAACAAGAAAATTTACACTAAAAGAAACGCGCGGCAAATAGAAGAAGCGGTAAATTTATGCCTAGAAACAGCGGAAAAAATAACAGCGGAAGAATTTGACCCCGACGTCTCAAAATGCGCCTTTTGCGACTTCAAACACAAATGCAAATACAATGTCAAGGGGACGGAGGAATTGACATAGCGTCAGTCTTTGCTTTTGATAGAGTAATGAAGCAAGGTATTGAGCCGTTAATTCCCCTTTTGTAAAAAGGGGAATTAACGGCAAAAGTAAAAGAAAGATTGTATGTCAATGCGACGTAAGGATTGATATAAAATAGAGGGGCGGTATGAAAATGTTGACTGTAGTGAAATTCGGCGGGAGTCTTACGAAAAATTCAAAGGCTCAAAGTAAGTTTTTAAAGGAGCTTGCGGGGCTGGCGCGAAGACAAAATATAATTTTAGTTCACGGCGGCGGACCAGAAATTAATTTGCTGCTTGAAAAGTTTGAAATTAAAAGTAAATTTATAAACGGGTTGCGCTTTACAGATTCAGAAACTTTAACTTGCGTTGAAACCGCTTTAAGCGGGAAAGTGAACAGAACGCTTGTGAGCGGTTTGTTAAAACACGGCGCGCCCGCCGTAGGATTTTCGGCAAAAGACGCTAAAACTGTAATTGCAAAACAGATAAAATCTTTGGGGTTTGCAGGCGCTCCTGTAAAAGTAAATAAAAAGTTGATAGAAACGCTCATAAAAGCGGGTTTTCTTCCTGTTATAGCTTCTGTCGCCGCTTCAGCCGACGGGTCTCCTTTAAACGTCAACGCCGATACTTTGGCTACTGCGATAGCCGTTGCTTTTAAAGCCGACAAATTGATATTTTTAACCGACGTCGCCGGCGTTTTTGACAAAAACAAAAAAACAATCGCTTCAATTAAATTGAAAGATATTCCAGCTTTAATAAAAGACGAAACGATAACAGGCGGAATGATACCTAAAATTAAAGGTTGCGCAGACGCCGTTAAGAAAGGCGTAAAAGAGGTTTGGATAGCCGACGGCGCAGCGGGAATTAAAAGCGTTAAAGGAACGGCGATAAGGGCAAAAAACGCGGCTAAGCGGCTAGGAAGCTAGGCAGCTAGGTAACGGCAACGGCGCTAACAACTGGGATACATGGTTGACGGCTAAACGGCTAACGGCGGACGGCAGTTTTTGGGGATGACGACGGCGTAAAAAAGAGAGAACATTATGAATATAAAACAAGTTGAAGATAAAAATTTTATGCGCGTTTATAAACGCGACGCTTTGATTGTAAAAAAGGCTAAAGGGCAGTATATTTGGGACGAAAAAGGGAAAAAATATTTAGATTTTTTTTCGGGCATAAGCGTTTGTAATTTAGGACATTTAAACGGCGCTGTGGTAAAAGCCGCAAAAAAACAGCTTGACGAATACGCGCACGTTTCAAATTTGTATTATGCGCCGACGCAAATTGAGTTAGGGCAAGCTCTTGCCCAAAAATTCGGCGGACGCGTATTTTTGGCAAATTCAGGCGCGGAAGCAAACGAATGCGCGATAAAAGCCGCCAGAAAATTCGGACATACTACGGGCGGGCGATATGAAATAATCGCTTTTGAAAATTCTTTTCACGGAAGAACTATTATGACTCTTGCGGCTACGGGACAAAAAAAGTTCCACGAATTTTTAAAGCCTTTGCCGCCGAAATTCGCTTTTGCAAAATTTAACGACATTTCTTCCGTCAAAAAATTGATAAACAAAAAAACGTGCGCGGTTATCATAGAACTTATTCAGGGCGAGGGCGGACTTTTTACCGCAGACAAACATTTTTTAAACGAGCTGCGTAACCTTTGCGATAAAAACAATTTGCTTTTAATTTTTGACGAAATACAGTGCGGCGTCGGGCGGACGGGCAAATTTTTTGCTTTTGAAAATTACGGAGTAAAACCCGACATTATAACGCTTGCCAAATCTTTGGCTAACGGGTTGCCTTTGGGCGCGGCTATAGCTTGCGGGAAAGCCGCCGAAATTTTTACTTACGGCGATCACGGTTCGACTTTCGGAGGAAACCCCGTTTCTTGCGCGGCGGCTTTGGCGGTTATAAAAACAATGACGCCGTCATTTTTGAGCAAATCTTTACAGACGGCAAAATATTTGCGCGCAAAACTTGAAGAGCTTAAAAATAAATACAGCATAGTCAAAGAAATCAGAGGAATGGGCTTAATGTTAGGCGTAGATTTAAATATTTGCGGCAAAGATATAGTAAGGCAATGTCTTAAAAAAGGGCTTATCGTCAACTGCACTCACGAAACGACGTTAAGGCTTTTGCCGCCGCTTATTATCGCAAAAAAAGACGTTGACGAGGCTGTGAAAATTTTGGAGGAAACATTAAAATGGCAGACATTAAAAAAGTAGTTGTAGCGTATTCAGGCGGGCTTGACACTTCAATTATTCTCTCTTGGATAAAAGAAAATTATAACGCTGAAGTTATAGCTTGCTGCGTAGACGTAGGGCAGGGAAAAGAACTTTTAGGGCTTGAAGCTAAAGCTAAAAAAACGGGCGCGTCAAAATGCTATATAATTGACGCTAAAAAAGAGTTTGTTACAAACTACATTTATCCCGCTATAAAAGCTGAAGCTCTTTATGAAAACGAATACTATTTAGGGACGTCTCTTGCGCGTCCTGTGATAGCGGCAAAAATCGCAGAAGTTGTGAAAAAAGAAAAAGCGGACGCCGTTTGCCACGGAGCTACGGGCAAAGGCAACGATCAAGTGCGTTTTGAGCTTGCGTTTAAATCTTTAATTCCTAATGTCAAAATTATCGCTCCTTGGCGGCAGTGGAATATACGTTCGCGCCAAGACGCTATGAATTACGCTAAAAAAAGAGGCATCCCCGTTCCTGTCACAAAAGCAAAACCTTATTCTTCAGACGCAAATCTTTGGCATATCTCTTACGAGGGCGGCGTTATGGAAGATATGAAAAACGAATACGATAAAACTATGTTTAAAATGACGGTTTCGCCCGAAGACGCGCCGAATAGACCCTCGTATATCTCAATAGGTTTTGAGCGCGGCGTTCCCGTTTCTATAAACGGAAAAAAACTAGACCCCGTAACTCTTATAGAAACCGCAAATAAAATAGCCGGCGCAAACGCCGTCGGCAGAACCGATATGGTTGAAAACCGTTTGGTCGGCATGAAGTCAAGAGGCGTCTACGAGTCGCCTGCGGCTGCGCTTTTGTATGAAGCTCATCACAAACTTGAAGAGCTTGCTTTAGACAGAGACACCTTTCATTATAAACAAGAGCTTGCTCACAAATGGGCGGAGCTTGCCTATTACGGTTTATGGTTTTCGCCTTTAAGAGAGGCTTTAGACGCCTTTATAAACTCTACGCAAAAATATGTTACAGGCGAAATAAAATTGAAATTGTATAAAGGAAATATGACGCCCGTTTCAAGAGACGCTAAACACTCTCTTTATTGGGAAGAGCTTGCGACTTTTGAAAAAGACGAAGTGTATAATCAAAAAGACGCCGAAGGTTTTATAAATCTTTGGGGTTTGCCGACCAAAGTTATCGCGCTCAACAGAAGCAAAAAATGAGGCATGGACGTATAGCGAGAACGACGGCAAAGAATGCGGCTACGCAAAGATTTTGTAAGTTGTTTTTGCCTGTCATGCTGAACTTGTTTCAGCATCTGTCTTTTTCTTGCGCCTTTTGACAAAATAATATGTATCTTGTAAAATTATTTGACAAAATAATATATATTTAGGTAAAAATGAATTTTAATAAACTAATAGAGTTAAATAATTTAGCAAAAGACAGCGTTAAACCGTATTTGCGCCATAGAAAGCTTTATTTTGAACTGTTAAACGATACGGGCAAGCATTTTGTCGGCGTGGTCGGACCTCGCGGCGTAGGCAAAACGATAATTCTTAAACAGCTTGCGTTGAAAACTGAAAATAGTTTTTATATTTCAATGGAATCTTTTGACGGAAATATGTTTGACGTCATAAAAGAGCTAAAAGAAAAATTAAAAATTACCGTTTTCTTTTTAGACGAAGTTCACGGATACGCGGCTTTTGATAAAGAAATTCAAAGCGTCTACGAATTGTTAAACGTAAAAATATTTTTCACAAGCTCTATCGCTATTGCTATGGCGAAATATAGAAACGATATTTCGCGAAGAGTGTTGTTAAAAGAGCTTTATCCTTTTTCTCTTAGAGAATATATTGAATTTAAAAATAATTTCGTTTTGCCGCCATTGTCTTTTGACAATTTTATAAACGAGCCTATTTCGCAGGATTTTTTGATATTGGGAAACAATTTTGAACCGTATCTCAAAGGCGCTTTAATGCCTTTTGCATTAGAAGAACCTGCCGTTTTGCCGTTGCTTAGCAATATATTAAACGCGGTTATTTACAAAGATATACCTAAAATCAACCCTCATATCTCGCTTGA
>JAISLV010000042.1 GCA_031277075.1 Endomicrobium sp.
TAGCCGGGTTCGGGGATTAAAACTACGTCGCCGGGATTTACAAATCCTAAATGAATATGCCCTATTCCCT
Organism: Endomicrobium sp.; assembly: GCA_031277075.1. Taxonomy (GTDB): domain Bacteria; phylum Elusimicrobiota; class Endomicrobiia; order Endomicrobiales; family Endomicrobiaceae; genus JAISLV01. The sequence continues at coordinate 71 of JAISLV010000042.1, forward strand.
CTTTTGAGCCGATTAAAGCGCAAACTTCGGTTTCGGCGTCAATATCAACGTCAAACCGCGTTTTATACCAATGAGCGACGGCTTTGCGGTAAGAAAGCAAACCAGCGCCGAAAGGATATTGATGATTTGCGGGTTTTTCCGCAGCGGACTGAATAGATTTAATTATATGTTCTGGCGTAGGCATATCAGGGTCGCCGACGCCCAAAGAAATAATATCGGCTCCTCTGGCGATAGCTTCTTTTTTCTTTTTATCAATTTCTATGAAAAGGTAAGGAGGAAGTTTCTTCAATTTTTCATTGCGGCGGATTTCCATTTTTATAACTCCTAATATAATTATTTAAGCCCTAAAACGTCTTGCATATCGTATAAACCCGACGGTTTTCCGACAATCCATTTTGCGGCTCTAACGGCTCCTGCGGCAAAAGCGTCTCTTGAATGCGCGCGATGCGTAAGTTCTATTCTTTCGCCAGTACCTGCAAAATAAACGGTATGGTCGCCGACAATGTCGCCTGCGCGGACAGCCATTACGCCTATTTCGTCCTTTTTTCTTTCGCCTATAATTCCATGCCTGCCGTAGACGCCGACGTCGTCTATATTTTTCCCCTTTCCTCTTGCCGCGCATTCGGCAAGTTTGGCGGCTGTTCCAGACGGAGCGTCTTTCTTTTTATTGTGGTGAAGCTCCACTATTTCTATGTCGTAACCTGACACTTTTTTTGCGGTTTCCTCAACCAGCTTAAACAATAAATTGACGCCTACCGACATATTTGGCGACAAAACTATAGGAATGATTTGCGAAATTTGGGCGAGTTCTTCTTTTTGCTCCGCGCTAAAACCAGTCGCGCCTATTACGATGGGGATTTTATGTTTTGACGCCGTCTGCGCGTTTTCCAGCGCGCTTTGAGGATTTGTGAAATCTATTAAAACGTCAGTTTCAGAAAGCGAGTTTTCCAAATCTTTTACAGGCGCAATTTTTGGAGTTCCGCCGACTATTGCAAAATTTCCGTCAACGTCAAACGCGCCCGACACCGTTAAACCGTCGTCCGCTTTTACTACGGCAAGGATAGCCTGCCCCATTCTCCCTGCCGCTCCGCACACAGCTATTTTCATTTTTTGTCTCCATTTACAGCTTTAGGCTATAGTGTTTCTCCGCCGTATAATTTTACAAAATATTGATAAAAATAACACTATGCGTTTATAACGTCAAAATCTTACCTGTCGTAATTTTTTCTTTTAGCGGCTATTCTAGCTCTGCGGGCGTTAAGTTGCGCGGGGCTGTTCTTATTATTCTTCTAGAATTTTGTAATTGCTGCATGCCTCAAACCTGTTTGTGCTTTTTCTTACCGATTATTGTAGAATATAGCGGTAATGTAAATAATAAAAGAGGGGAATTTATGCCTACGGCTTTAATCAGCGTTTCGGACAAGACGGGAGCGGTTGAATTTGCAAAGGAATTAAAATCTTTAGGCTGGGATATTATATCGTCCGGCGGGACGGCTAAACTATTGCGAGATAATTGCGCGCCTTGCAAAGAAATTTCGGAAATCACTGGTTTTCCTGAAATTCTTGACGGAAGAGTTAAAACCTTAAATCCTAAAATTCACGGCGGAATTCTTGCCGTAAGAGAAAATTCTAAACATCTAGATCAGCTTAAAAAATACGAAATAGGAGCGATAGACATCGTCGCGGTAAGCCTATACCCTTTTGAAGCCGCGATAAATAAAATTCCAAAACCTCAAGACAAAAAAATCAGCCAAGATATTATTGAAAACATAGATATAGGCGGCGTGGCTCTTTTGAGGGCTGCGGCAAAAAATTATAAAGACGTTTTGGTAATTTGCGACGCCGCCGATTATAAAACAGTTATAGACGGATTGAAAAATAATTCGATTGATATGGATACAAGGCTTGCCCTTGCGGCAAAGGCGTTTAGACATACCGCTTATTACGATTCTCTAATTTCAAATTATTTAACTTACGAAAAATTCCCGTCGCAAAGTTCCATACCTCTAAAAAAACTCGCCAGCTTGCGCTATGGTGAAAATCCGCATCAGCAAGCCGCGTTATACGGAAACGGCATAGATAAAACCTGCGGCGCGGTATCTGCGGAGCAGCTGCACGGGAAAGAACTTTCATACAATAATTATTTGGATTTGGAAGCGGCATGGCGTTTAGCTTACGAGTTCAAAAATCCTGCGTGCGTTATAATAAAACACAATAATCCCTGCGGCTGCGCGGAAGGCGAAAACATAAAAGACGCTTATTTAAAAGCTCTCGCCTGCGACCCCGTTTCTGCTTTCGGCGGCATAATAGCTTTTAACAAACCCGTTTCCGAAGAGAGCGCGGCGGAACTTTCAAAAATTTTTGTAGAATGCGTAATCGCCCCTGATTTTACCGATAAAGCTTTAAATATTTTAACGCAGAAAAAAAATATAAGACTGCTTAAACAGGAAAATTTATATGAAAATCCGCCAAACGAAATAGAATGCCGATATATGTCTTACGGAATGCTTTTGCAAGACAGAGACAGCGCTCTTTCGGGCATTATAAAAAATATGACAAAACGCGTTCCTACTAAAGAGGAAAGACAAACTCTTGAGTTTGCGTGGAAAGTTTGCAAACACGTTAAGTCAAACGCCATAGTGTTGGCAAGAGGCAGACAAACAGTAGGCATAGGCGCTGGTCAGATGAGCAGGATAGATTCTTTAAATATCGCGATTAAAAAAATGCGCGACGCGTCATGCGGGCTTGACGAAAGAGAGTATCCTTTAGTTTTAGCTTCCGACGCGTTCTTTCCTTTCCCCGATGTGGTAATGGAGGCGGGAAGAGCGGGCGTCGCCTCCATAATTCAACCCGGCGGTTCTATAAAGGACGAAGATTCAATAAAAGCCGCAGACGAGCTTGGCATAGCTATGATAAGTTCCGCTATGAGACATTTTAAACATTGATTTATAAATGGGCGTCTCTAGAAACCTATATTTTTTAAGAAATGGGCAAGGCGGCAAATACCCCTTTGGGCAAGCTCGTTATCCCTTTTTAAAAAAGGGGAGTTATCATGTTTTTAGAGACGACTAAGTCTGAAAGATAAGCCGAGTCGTTTAGCGCAAAATACTCTTGCGCCAGAGACTGTTAAAGTTCAGATAATTTCAATCTTTAATTTTTTGTTTTTATAGGCAATACGTTTTTTGCCGCTGACGTTATTACTGTATTACAAATAATAACGCAAGGAGCAAGACAATGAAAAAAATTTTAGTTTTTACGCTCTGTTTATTGTTATCTGGCAGTTCTTCCCTATCTTTTGCGGCAGACGCAAGACCGTCAAGCGCGGCTCGTCCGTCAAGCGCGTCTAGAAATGTAAATAATTCTAATAACAGCGCGGCTGCAGTTCAAAGAAATGTCTCCGCCGCAAGACCGTCAAGCGCGTCTAGAAACGGAAATAATTTTAATAACGGCACGGCTGCGGTTCAAAGAAACGCCTCCGCTTCAAGACCGTCAAGCGCGGTAAGAAGTAACAATAATTCTGACGATACCGCGTTTCCCGTTCAGAGAAACGCCGCTGTTTCAAGACCGTCAAGTTCAACCCGTCAGTCCCAGCAACCGCAGCAGCGCGCGCAAAGAGTCTCGCAAAATACCCGTCAAAGACCGTCTTCTCAAACTGCTGTCGTAAGACGGGAAAATTCAAACCGACAGACAGCTCAACCTGCGGCTTCAAGACCCAGCTCAAGACGGATAGACGGCAGGCAAACGGCAATTAATAATACGCGAAACGAAAACAGCCGTCATCAAAGACCGTCTTCAAATATAAATTCGCGCCGCGCCAATGAATCCGCTAGGGCGTCAAAAAGACCTAGCAGCTACGGCAGACGGCATAATTCAAGCGCCGAGACAAGAAGACGTCCGTCTTCTCATTCAAGGAACCGTTCCGCAGGCTCAATAGCGGCGATACTGTTCTTTCCTTTTTCGCTTGCTTTCACATCGTATCACCATCATCCGAGACATCATTATTATCATTATTACGGGTACCCTTATTACTATTATCCATATTATTATTCAAGGCTCTATTATTCGCCGTATTGGTGGCAGGAGACGACTGAAATTAATTACAATACATACAATAGTTATACATATATCCAAAACTCTAAAGACGGCGTCGTTTCAACTGATACGAGTTTGGAAGGCGTAAAACTTCAAGGCGCGAGATTTATAGAAGACCCTAAAAGCGTAGCTCTTACAATAATAAACGAGACCGATTACGAGATATCTGCAATAGTTTTTATGTTTGTATTCAGAGGCGGCGACTTTACCGAGATTATAGAAAACATTCATTGCGACTTTAACGCTCCTCTTGCGGGGTATGAAAAGAGATTTACAAGGGTGGATTTAAGCGGGACGCAATTTCAAACGCCAGAATCTTTTTCTTTAACGGCGGTCGTTCAAAGCATAACTACGTCAGACGGGAAGATTATAATTGAAGATCAGCAGACGTCGTCGTCTTATTCTCAAGGAGATTAGGGAAAAATGAAAAACTCAATTTTAATTTTTGCAAGTATTTTGTCGGCGTTTATGTTCGCCTCGTTTTTATCCGCCGCTGAAACGAAGATTATCGTTACGCCTATTAGAGCTGACGCCGCTTTTAAAGCGGGTTCAAACCACTGGGGAGTTTATAACGGCAAACCTTATTATTATTACGGCGATAGATACCATGAATATTACAGGCGCGGAAGGCGGTATTATTATTACGATTATTACAATTCTTACGATTATCATCGTAGAAAAGCGTCGGCGGCTTATAATGAAATAGAACGGCTTGAAGATATGAAAAAAGCCGCAGAGAACGCAAGACAGGAACTGAAAGGAATTAAAATAACGCGCGCAAGGTTTTATAAGCAATACGCTACGGATTCTGCAGCCGAATCTATGGCTGAAATTGCCGTCCAAAATAATTCAAATCACACTATAGCGGAATTTTATTTTAAAGGAACAGTAAAAACCGCAAAAGGCAAGGTTTTAATTGACGATTATTTTGAATTTTCTCCGCAGCAAGCTCTTTCTTCGGGCGAAAAAGCGACGTATAAAATAGCGTTAAACTCTTACGGAGCTTGGGCTGACTTTAAAACCCCGCCAGATAACGCCTCCTTTGCGGTAAGTTTAGACGGAATAGAAACTGAAGACGGGCAATCTTTTTCATTTGAAATTTTCTCAGCCGACGAGCAAAAAAGATTAAACCAATTAAAAAACGCTTACGTTTATTAAAAAAATACGCAAAAACAAATTTCAGACGACCAATGAGGAAGTTGAGCGTATTTGAAGTTTGAGAAATTTGGCGCCGATAAAAATTTTTAGCTGTTGGGCTTTTTACGGCAATGAATTTTATGATTTGCCTCGTCTTTGAGGATAAGACAAAGAGAGTGTATTTGACATAGAGGGCAATAAAATCGTATAATCATTTGACTTTCAGACAGTAGAAACCTTAAATTTCGCACTGACAATGAAGTCAGTCGGTTTAGTATAAACCGACTGTTTTTTATTGTAGTTAGGCGTCTCGCAAAAGCCTATAATGCTCGCAATTGCAGTGAATTTTACAGCATTCAAAGAAGAAAATGCGTGGCGTCCTAAGAGCATGGACGAACAAATTTTCTGAGGCGCGCCGCAAAGGATCAATGACCCCAAAAGGCGCGGGTTTTGACGGGCATTAGGATTTTCAGAGACACCCATATAAAACG
>JAISLV010000151.1 GCA_031277075.1 Endomicrobium sp.
TTTTTAAATATATCGTATCCGTTTCCCCTCGTTCTATCTTTCACATCTTTGACGGAATTATTATTTACAGTTCTTTTCGTACTTGAAGCGGCGGCTCTTTTCACTGTATTTACAGCCATGCTTTGAGCAAGTTTTACAATTCCGTTTCTCTTCCCCGATACCGCTTTAATATTGCCGCCTACAATACTAGAAACATCGCCGCTAAAACATTGTTTGATTTCAGTTTTTATCCTCTGCGATATTTCTATTTCTCTCTTGCCCGCATTGCTTACAACCGACGCGTTGCCGGTTTTATCAAAAACTATCGCGCCGTTCTTTTGCGTTCTTTGACCTTTTGCGTTAACGGAATATAAGTCAATATAAAAAATACCGTTTTTAGAGCTTATTCCTCTATAATTTAACACTTCATCCCTGTCTGCCCCCAACGCTCTTTTTACCGCGTCGTAGACGTCTTTTTCCCCCAACGCTTCAAAACCTTTCGCAAGTTTCATTAAATCTATGCCGTCAAGCCCAAAATGTCCTTTGCCTATTCTTATTGCATGAACAGCCTGATTGAAAAAAGCGCCCGCCTCGTTTAAAAAAAGATTATTTCCGTCGTCTTGGTCTGTATGCACCTGATTAATTCCGTTGTCTGAATTTTCTACGTGTTTAGCTTCGTGCGAAAGCAATTCTGCAACTATGTCTACGGCTTCCGCGTCGTTTTTAACGTCGTTAAACACTCCTGCGTCTATCATTACTATTCTGCTTGTGCCGCCGACTTTTTGTCCGTGAAAATCTAATTTTACGTTTTTTCCGTTTTCATCGGACGCTTGAATAAACAAAACAGGCGGAACTCTATTGCCTCTAAATTTAAATTCCACGCCTTCTGCGGCAAGTTTGTCAAAAGCTTTTTTAACTATCTCTCTGTCTTCCAACAATTTATTTATTTTTGCGGAATTTTCTATCGTTTCCTTTTCGTTAATACCTACTCCGCGAGCCGCAGCTTTTATGTCTCTAATCCTTGCAGAAACAGACTCTTCTTTAGCTTTATCTCTGGTTTTAACGGCGCTTGCGGGAGCGTATTTGTTCACATATACGCCTTTTTTTACGAGGCTTGCGGCAAATTTCTGAGATATGGATGCAATTGTCCCTAACTGTTGGGTTGGGTCTATAATTTTTCCGACTTCATTTATTGCCGCAGCCCGAGCGGACGCAGAAGTCATTTCATTAAGTTGCTTTTCTATAGTATTAGGAGCCGTTATCATCGGCTCAGGTCTGCTGTTGCCAAGCGACGTCGCCCTAACTATTTCTTCGCGCATACCTATATTATTAATCCGCGCATTGTATATACGCTCAAATTTCGGAAGCTCTTTATACGCGCCCAATATAGCAAGGGCTTCCTGTATATTGACCTCTTTTTCTATTTCTTCCTTATCTATTACTTCCGAAAATGCGTTATATTTTATGCGGGAATATTGGCGGGCTATTATAACAGCCATCTCCGCAGGCTTTATATCGCCGTCGCTTTTGCCTGCGGGAACTACTATGATTTTATTATCTATGTCGGCTAAATTATCAAACGCAGACGCGTCGCCTTTTTTATATTGCTCATATGCCGCGTTGACTTTGTCCGCGTCAACCGCTAATACTTTAATCTTTTCATTATATAATTTAGGGTCTATCTCCCCGTTTATTATAATCTCGTCAATACTTCTATCATCGCTATTTAACTTATCTTCTAATCTATTTACTTTACTCAACATCAAAAACTCGCCCGCGTCTATCTTAAGACCCATATTTCTATTCTTTATCTTATTTAGCAAAACTAACGCCTCTTTAACTTTAATCATATTTCCGTTATGCGTTCCGATAAGATTGTTTTTGTTTTTTACAGACCTTTCCACTCCGTTCATATAATTGTTTATTTCATCTATAGACACGGCGTTTCTGCGGATTTTATTCGTAAATAAACGCAAATTCAATTCTTGTTTTGCGCGGACTTGTCCGTTTTCGTTGTTAAGGTTAATTCTATTATTTGAAACAAATCCTCTGCCTGCCGCTCTTGCAGCCGTAGCAATGGCCATTCTTTGAGTAATTTCCACCGCTATTGCGCCCCTTACGCTCTTCTTACTCGGTAAAGCGGCGTTTTTAGCAGCCCCAAATGAGGCTTTTAAGAAAGACGTCGCTTTTGGAACAATGTCGCTTAGTTTAACTTTATAGTCTATAACTTTACCGTTAGGATTTTGTTTTCTTGTTGAAATCTCGCCTGAATCGCTTATCACAGGCGTCAAAGAAATCTCTTCTGTTTTGCCGCTTGGCAATAAACCAAGCGAGCCGTCTTCATAATCGCTTATATCTATGTATCCTTTCGGATTAAAATTATCGTATATGCGAAGCTGAACAAACCCGTCTTCATCGGTTCTGAGCGCGTAATTGAAAGCGATATTTTTTGAGGCGCGCGACGGCAGCAAATCTTCCAATGCGGAGTATATTTTACTAGACGTTATAATTGAAAGCATTCTTGAAAGTCTTTCGTAATCTTTATACGTATATCCAAAAGAATCGGGTTTATTGCCGAACAATTTTTTGACAATTAACGATTGATTATAAAACGCTTCCGCCTCGCTTATAAGAATATTTCGTCTTAGCCCCGCGATAACCCCAGAGCTGTCTCTCTTAACTTCGCGTTTATCTACAGCGTGAGTGTTTTCGTGAACTATTAACTCGGCAATATTTTTAACTTTTACTTTGCCGTCTTTAGCGCCCTCGCCGGCATTAACGGATACCAAAGGCATAAGTATAGTTTTTGTCTTGCCCGCTCTTTCTCTTGTCACTCCACATTGCGGAAGCGACTTTGTTACGGCATGATCTTTAATTATGGCGCTTTCGCTTAAAATCAATATTTCGCGGCGATTTACTCCTTCATCTTGAACTTCTCCCCATGCGTCTTTTATTAATTGTTCGGCGGCAATAGTATTTCTTATAGTTTCATTTATCACTTTGGCTGCTAATTGCCGGTCGCCAATTCGATCTGTTCCCACTAATTCCTCAATTAAACTGTCGGTAAAAACATTCTTGTATCTCTCATAATCTTTGCCTTGCGTCAGCATCCCGCTATTGGCAAGAGCGTCATATACGCTATATGACGTAGTTGAACCTGAAAGACTGTCGCCTGCTTGCAAAGCGCCGCTCCATCTTTGCGAAATATCAACGGCTCTGCCGAAAGGATGGCGCAAAGCAGAAACAATACGGGATATTACGGATTTTTTTATATTTACATTGCCCCTTTCGTCTACAGACGGTTCGTCCGCTTTTTTAGATTCTTGATTTGCTCGGGTTAAAATATCTGAAAAAAGATTTAAATTCTCCGATAATTTTCCTAAAAACGGCTCGTCCTGTAACGAATTGTTCTTTATTATATTTTTGAGTTTGTCTATATTTCCGCTTTCCAGAGCTTCTTTAACTTGTTTTAAATCTATTCTAGAAACGAGGTCGGAAGTAATATAATTTGCAAGCTCTTTTGGCAAATTCTCGCGCAATTTTTGAACTAAAGCCTCTAACATAGATTCTCTGTCGGCGTTTTCGTCGGAATCTAAAATTTCAGCCGACTGCGTTATCAATTTTTGTATCTCAAGCGCCTTTTGAGAAACTTCATCTTGAGATTGCGCGCCGATATTGTCAACGGCAGTCTGTCCGTAAATCTGTATTGCGGCATTTCTGTCTACAGCCGCCCAAAGTTTTATTTGGTCGGTTCTTGACAGCGAAGCTATCATCGTAGCTAACGCTTGAAAAGATATTTTGCTCTGTTCTTTTGCCACTTTATAATACGTTTCTTCGGCTTCTTTCACTCCGCTTTCCACATTCGGCGTGATTACTATGTAGGAAATATTTTTATCTTTTAATATCTGCGACACGCCGCTTGTGTGAAACCCGCCCGTGATTATTATGTCGACCCTTTTGCCTTTCATTGAGTTTATAATCAAAGAAGGCGAGGCGTCTGCGGAAATATTGAGAGATGAATTGACGTCGGCGACATATTGCGGTTCGGATGATGCGGCGGCGGAATTATCAGATTGAGGAATTTTGTCTGCTGAAATATTTTCTGAAATCTCAGACGGCGAGCGTTTCGCCGCTTCGCCGCCCGCAGCGCCAGCGGGATTAGAGCGCAGATCCAGCGATTGAGCAAAATATCCGTTTCTAGCTAAATTTATTTCGTAAAACTTTCCCACGCGCTCTAAATATACGTCTAAGAGCGACAAAACTTTGTTGTCAACGTATTTTACATACAGTTTTTTATACGTCGCTATATTGCTTAAATAATAATCGTAGTCGTCGGCGGTAATTTTTCCGCTTAGAAAATCTTTTACGTATCTTTGAAATCCTATGAGAAAAACTATTTCCCTTTGAGCTTTGGTGTCTGAAAACCTAGAATTTATTTCGTCGTTTAATTTCTGCTCTTCGCTAACAAGCTCAAGAGGATTAATTTTTTGGCTTAATTCTATGTATTTGAAATATTCGTTAAGCTGCGGGAAATTCACGTTCAAATCCATTTTGAATTTCCTTGTAATGCTAATCAAATAGCCGTAAAGTTTTTCTATTTCACTGAATTTTGCAGTTGAATCTAAAAGCATATTATACGCAGGCGCAGACAGCGCCTCTTTAAGAATAAGCACTAAAGCCTGCAACTGTTTGCTTACGGCTTTGTAATCAATCTGTTTTTCTTTTTCAAGCAGTTCAAAATAGAGAGAAGTGTTTGGGTATTTGTATAAATCTATGCCTAGCCTGTCGGTATGTTTAGAAAGAACCGCGAAATATTTTCTTGCGGATATTTTGCCCGAAGAATAATCCGCGTATAATTTTTCAAGCTTGAACTGACGCTTATTGTAGTATTTGTCTTTCAGCGAAACCATCGAATCTTCTAACCCTGAA
>JAISLV010000085.1 GCA_031277075.1 Endomicrobium sp.
GAATTTAATATGCTCCAGTATAAATTGTCGCCGTCAAAATAATCTGTCAGTTCAAAATTGCGTTCCCCATTTTCCCTGCGGAAAGAAACGTAATCGGATTTCAATTTCTCAAGTTTGCCTGCGTTTAATATCGCGTTTTTCGCTTCAGCCGCGCTCATAACGCCGCCAAGTCTCTTTACAACGCTTACGGCTATAGAGTGCAGCCCAAAGCCGGGTCTTGAACCTCTGAACTCGCCGTTTGAATTATAATAAAATACCATAGAACCTTTAGTGGCTTCGTCCACAGACAAAGCGACGTCCATACTTCCGTATTGCCTGCCCAAAAGTCTGCCCGTTTCAGCTTGATCCCTAAGCCAAGAAGCAAATATCGCGTTTGCTAATTCTTTGTCGCTTATAATTCCCTGAGCGCCAAAAGGAAATACGATAGCGCCGTTAGGCAAAACCAAATATATGCTGTTTCCGAGCGAATGGTCTTGCAGCTGAATTTCCATTTTCAGATCCCTTCCAAAAGTCAAAGCGTTTATAATTTCGCTGCCATAGCCCATTTTTGTATAGATCTGCTTTATCATCTCTTTTTTTGCCGCAAGTTCAAGCACATTTTGAATAGCACTAGGAACCGCAAGATGTCCGTTGACAAGACGATTGTTTCCAACTCTATTGTAGACAAAAAATTTATAATCGGCTCTGCCGTCGACTAAAAGATAAAAACCGCGCGAAGAATCGTTCCCGCCAAAAGACAAACGCCCGTTTGCATATTTCATTATCTCGGTTATAAACAAAATATCGGATTGAGCGCCGCTTGCAAGAAACAAAGCGTCTGAAAGAGCTTTATACGCCGCGGAGTGATCCCCTCTTGAACGGGGCCACTGCGAATATTCAATGCCCGGTATAAGTTTCCCATAGCCTAAAATAGATTGCATCGCCGAGCCGCCCGCTCTTCCTAAAGCGTTTATATTATCATAGAGCGTTTTTACTTTTGCCATATTGTCTACGGCTTGCCTATATGCGCTTACGCCGGAGGCGTCCATCAAACTTATCAATGCGTCAATATCTGCTTGAGCTGTTCCATCTAGAGAACGCCCGAACATAAGTTCGTAAAAATCTTTCAAGCCTCTTCTTTTTATCTCGTCTCTAAGCCCCTTTAAACTTTCTGCGTATTGCAATTCCTTAAGAAGCTCAGGGACGGTTTTTACGCCGCTTGGACCTGAAACTCCGTTCTTATGAGGATAAAGCGTAGCGTTAACGCCGCCTTTAGAAACTTCATATCTGGTAATTCTGTTTTCTTCTATAACTCTGTCTATTGAATATCCCGCGCCGATAATTCCCTGAATAGAATTAAACGTTCTTATAGCAGTTTCAACTATGCCGACATTTTGCCCGCCTCTGACAAAAGGATAAATGTTCATAGAGATAGGGAAACCGTTTGAAGTATTCACCCCTGCTTTACTTATTTTAAAAAAAGTATCAGATGTATCCTCAGACATATTCTCAGACTTATTCACAATAAAACCCGCCCTGACCAAACCTGCAAACATCGTCAAAATACTTTTTGAGTTGTTTGCTATTTGCGTGTCTATGCCCGCAGCTTTAAACGGATGTACTCTTGTCGAATATGATTGCCCGTTTACAATTATTTGAACATTGTAATAACGAATGTCTCCGTCTTTTTCCAGCGTCACAGCCCAAAAGTTTGTTAAACTTGCGCAATGAGCGGAAATAGCGGAATAAGTGGAAGCAAAATGGTCTAATTCGGCTAATACGCGCGCTTCGTCTTTCATTTTGCCGTCGGATTCAAATAGAAGCAAATTAACTCCTTTTATAGAATCTGCAGAAGTTATATCATAGCCTGTAATCGTCTTAAACATATTGGAACGCGTCGTATTGTTTCTTATCGCATTATACAAAGACTCCTGCCTTTGAAAAGTGTCCCTTGCGGTTTGCGCGCTCACCTGCTTGTCAACTGAGCCGTCGCCGTTAATATCCAAATACAACAGAGTTGAAAGCCATTCGTATTTGCCCGCGTCGTTTGTAATGTTATTTAAAGCGTTGTTATACCAAAGGTTCACAAGAGCTTTTCTTGCGGGGTTGGCGTTTAAAAAATTCCACAGCGCGTCTAAATGAACAGTAAACTCAAGCTGTCTTATCGCCGCCGATACGCTTCTTAAATTGCCGTTCTCAAATAAAAGGGTATTTAAAATACGTATAGTCTCCGTCCCAAAACTGCCGTCGGTTATATCGCGTCCGTATTTTGTGGCAAACAAAGCTCCATAACCGCTTCTTATGGCTTGATAGAGCTGAACTTGCCTTTCAAAAACTTTTTGCGCGTCGTTTGGGCTTAAATGCTTGTCTATAGAGTTATCCGCGTTTGTGTCTATATGGAGCATTGCTCTAATCTTATTGTATTGTTCCGTAACCGTCAAATCCGCAAGATTGCCTTGATTTCCTAAATACCATTCGTTAAATCTTGCAAGATTATACGGATTGTTCAAAATAAAGTCGTGCAAAGTTACAAGTTCCGCGTCGCTTACTTGGGCGTTTGGGTCTTGATTGGTCAATTGTTCCGCATCGGAAGTTTCTGAAGGAACTTCTTGCGAAGGCGGAAATTGCGGAGTATCGTCTACGTTTCCCGAATGGGCAAACTGCGTTCTAAAATAACTCTCATAATCGTTAAACCATTGCGCGTCAGACAGCGAGCCTTTTCTCATAGATTTAATCGTATTCAAAGAATCTTCAAAATTGTTGACTATATATTTTTGACGCTCTCCGTCTGAGTTTTCCCAAACTATTTTTAAGCCCGAATAAATCTTTCCCGCTACAACTTTGAAATCGCTAAGAGATATTGAGGCGTCTCTGGAATAAGTTCCAAGCGCGCTAAGCAAAACGTCGCTTTGCCAATTGTTCACTACTCCTATTGCAAATTTTACGAGAGGATTCGCTTCGTTTGCGTCGACTAAACCTCTGTTGACCAAAACGGCGTTTATTTGCGCCTGAATTTGCGCCTGCTTTTGCTCTTCGGTTAAACTTTTATTGTTTAGTATCTCTTGAACTTTATTTTCTATTTCGCTGTCTGCGTCAGAGCCGAACGCCGAGCGGACAGAGGCTATTATAGCGTTTGTCAAGTCCGTTGATATGTCGGACAATTTAAAACTGTCGGGCAAATACGAGCCAAGCGTCTGTTTAATCGCTTCAAAAACCGCATTTCCTATAGATTGATTGACGCCTCTGTCTATAGCTTCTTCATCTCTAGCGGCTTTCGCCTTTGCGTTTAAATGCTCATAAATCTGCTTGAGGTCGGCGGTAGCCGTCAAATTTAAGCTCCAATTTACAAAATCGGTAAACCCGCTGAGAGAAACCGCGCCAAGCCTGCGGTCTATTCCGTCGCGCCCTGTAGCCACAAAATCGTAATTGGCTTGAGCATGCACGACGATTCTAATATAATCTCTCAATCTCGCGCGGTCTGCGGTTGACAATTGTGAACCGAGCGCGTCGTCAAAAAGTCTGAGCACAAAATCAACTTTCTCGGCTTCAGAGCTTATTCCTGCAAGAGCTATCTGCAAAATATTGTTCTTTTCTTCATCTGAAAGAGCTTTGTCGTTATATACGGCGTCGACAAAACGGACGGCGGCGCTCATATTTTCGTCTGTATAATGAACAAAACCGTATTTTTTGCCCGTTTGATTGGCAAGCCCGGAATCAATGCGCCGACCGGCGTTTTGCTCTAAAACCTTTATTAAGTTTGCAATTAAATATTTGTTAGCGGCTGAATTTTTTTGCGTTTCAAAAGCGAGCAAATCAAAAATAATATCCGCTTTATATTTATTGTATAGCGAAGTTATAATTTGATTTTGGTTTATCGCGCTTGCGTTCATACCGTTGCCAAGCCATTGATTGAGAGAATGCGCGTAGTAGTCTTTCATCATCAGCATTTGAAGTTCGCGCGACAAATGCCTAAAACTTGCGGGCATCTGCTTAATTTCCGCATTGTATTCGCCCAAGACGCTTACTATAACTGGCATTTCGGAATCGCGCGCTTCAATATAAGTTCTAAGGCGCGAATCAACCGCGTTTAAAATATTCCTTTCGGCTTGGGTAATTTGGGCGCCCTCAGCCGTAGATAAACGCTTTAAATAGGCGGCGCGCATTTGCATTCCGTCAAAATCAACGACATTGCCTCTGGTCGCATACACTAACTGAGTGTTTTCCTGCGTTAATATATCAAGCAGTATTTGCCGCATAAATTTTTGAGAGGCTTCCGCAGCCCAAGCCGCTCTGTCAAAATTTTCGCCCTTTGATTTTTTAGAAACGACATAATCTCTTATTATGTCAAGCCTTAAAGTGGAAGTCGCAAAAGGCGAGTAGCGGCTTGCGTCGCTATACATTAAACCTTTTGAAACGAGAAAATCATTGAGAGAAGAAACCGCTTCGCGGTGATCTTGCGGGGATATGTCTGAAACCAAAATTGCGGGAAATATTTCTTTTGCTTTCGCGGCTGCCGCGGCGGCGTCTTGCCTAACGGCTACGTCGTTTAATTGAGAAATAAGCCCGCCA
>JAISLV010000087.1 GCA_031277075.1 Endomicrobium sp.
AGCAAGGGAAACTGACGGCTTAAAAGCCGCGATGGATTTTTTCAAAATTAAAAACGCAAAAATTATAACGTTCAATCAAGACAGCGCGTATATGCAAGAAGACGTCAGAATACCGATAATCCCCGCTTGGAAATATATGACCTAAGAGCATACAACATTTTACACGACAACCGTATAAAAGAGTTTGAAAATCATGCTTGCCGCCGCTGCCGTTGCCTCTTGCATGGGACAGTTGTCCCTTGCCGTCAAGACATCGTTTTTGACACATGAGAAATTGAAATAACAACGCTCTAAATTGCATCTGATTTCAATTTGGAATATTTTATAAATAAGAGGGCGCGTAAAACTTTTATTGACAAATCAAAGCGAAAATCACATATTATGCAAAAAAGAATAATGCAAATTTGCATAATATATTTATGGAGCGTTCAATGAATCCGTTTGTTTTTAGGGAAATTGTTAATGGTAAAAGTTTTTTTGCAGGAAAGAAGAAAGCGCGCGAATTGTGAAAACTCTTACAGGCGGAAACAATATCGTTTTATCCGCTCCGCGACGTTTTGGAAAAACGTCCCTTGCGTTTAACGTCATTGATAAACTTCAAAAAAAATGACACCCATATATATGCGAAAAAACTATGAGTCCTCATCATTTTACTTCGTATTTAACCGAACTCGCCGATATTTACCATAAATTTTACGAAAAATGCCGCGTGTTAAGCGACGACGCAAAGCTAACAGCAGCAAGATTAAAACTTATAGAAGCCGTAATGATAATAATAAAAAACGGTTTAGATTTGCTCGGCGTGTCCGCGCCTGAAAAAATGTGACGACGGCAATTGTGAACGGCAACGGCTTAACGGCAGATGCTGAAACAAGTTCAGCATGACGCAAAAGGAGAAAGGCAATAATTGACTGCTTGTAAAACAGGGACAAAGATTAAAAGCCGTCAATTTTGATATGTTTTGATAGATATTATTATTTGATATTCCTCTATATTTTTAATAAAATTATAACAACAGTTAAAAAATTATATATAAAATTTTAACTAAGTTGTAAATTTTGTAAAAAGGCTGATTAAAAATGTATAAAAGAATAATATCAGAAAATATTCAAAAATCTTTATTTAAAGGTAAAGTTATAGTAATTTACGGTGCAAGGCAAGTTGGAAAGACTACTTTGGCAAAGCAGATATTGGAAGAACAATCAAAACTCGGCAAAAACACACAATATTTTAATTGCGAATTATTAAGCGTAAAATCAAAATTAGAAACCACAAACGAGCAAAATCTAAAAGATTTTTTCGGAAATAACGATTTGGTTGTTTTAGATGAATCGCAGACAATTTCTGAAATAGGCGCAATATTGAAAATAATCGCAGATACTTATCCGCAAATACAGATAATTGCCACAGGGTCAAGCAGTTTTGACCTTTCAAGCCAAATAGGCGAGCCTCTTGTCGGCAGAATGAGGATGTTTGAATTGTTCCCGTTGTCTGTGGCAGATATGCAAAGCAAATATAATAAGTTTGAAATTGACGCTAAAATAGACAATCTGCTTCGTTTCGGCAGTTATCCTGGAATTATAGATTTGCCTGAAAATGAATCTATGACAGATTTGGAAAGCATTGCAAGCGGGTATCTTTATAAAGATATTTTAGCGTTTGAAAATATCCGTAATTCCGACATTATTTCAAAATTACTGAAACTTATTTCCTTGCAGCTGGGAAGCGAGGTTTCAGTTCATGAACTCGCCTTACAATTGAAAATATCTTCTCAAACCGTTCGCAAATATATAGATTTGCTGGAAAAGAATTTTATTATTTTTTCTCTACAGGCTTACAGCGGGAATTTAAGGAAAGAAGTTTCTAAATCGCATAAAATTTATTTTTATGATTTAGGAATAAGAAATGCGATTATTAATAATTTTAACACTCTTGACAACCGAACCGACACAGGCTCTTTGTGGGAAAACTTTTGCATAATAGAAAGAATGAAACACAATCAGCAAAATGCGCGCATTGCAAACAAATATTTTTGGCGCACATATCAAGGCGAAGAAATAGATTATATAGAAGAAGCAGGCGGAATGCTTTTTGGATATGAGTTTAAATATAACTCGGATAAAATCAAAACAAAAAAAACTTTTTTGAAAACATACCCTAATTCAAAATTTGAACTTATAAACAAAAACAATTGGAGCGCATTTTTTTAACTGAAAAGTATTTATGTCAAAGGGACATTTTTGACACGCAAGAAATTGAAATGTAAAAATTTTTGTTCCCTATTGGGTGTCTCTAAAAACCCTAACGCCCGTTCTTGCCGCGCCTTGAGACATTGTCTCTGCGGCATTTGGGCATCAGAAAATTTGTCCGTCCTTGCTCTTAGGATGCGGCTTGCATTTTCTTCTTTGAACTGCCGCAAAATTTGCGGCAATTACGAACATTATATGTTTTTAGAGACACCCTATTGTGAAAAACTACGGTAATTGCCGTTGGCTGTTAATAATGATAAATACAAAGACGGCGGTAAATAAAGCGTTATTCTGGGAAAATAAAAAGGCAAGCCGTAAAATGCTATAATACAAAAAACAGTTGAGTTTTAAAAATAAGGTCGGCAAAGACGCGTATTAAGCGACGACGCGAAAATGAAAGCGGCAAGATTAAAACTTATATAAGCCGTAGCTGTAATGATAATAATAAAAACAGTTTAGATTTGCTTGGAGCGTCTGCGCATGAAAAAATGTGACGACGGCAATTGTGAACGCCAATGCCTTAACGGCAGGCGCAAAACGAGTTTGGCATAACGCAAAAGGCAAACGCCAATATTTGTATTTGGTATTTTCGGTTTTTAGAGACAGTCATTATGAAAAAATTTCTTTTTTCTTTTTTCTTTTTATTATTTGCGGCGTTTCCTCTCTTTGCCGTTTCCGTTACGCCTTACGGAGCGGCAGGAGTAGTTTCTGGCAGCTGTTTTTTGGTTGAAACTGATTCTGCGTCTGTTATAATTGACTGCGGACTTTTTATGAGAGGCGATTTTGAAGACGAAGATTTATATGCAAAAAACGCCGATATTCCCAGCGAACTAATTAATGTTGAAACTTTAATTTTAACGCATGCTCATACCGACCATTCAGGCAGAATTCCGCTGTTAATTAATAAAGGGTTTCAAGGGAAAATATATTGTTCTTCGGCGACAAAAGAGCTTGCTTTAGCTATTTTTAAAAATAGAACGGGGTTTGAATATATTGCGCGCAAATGGTTTTGGTCGCAGAGCCAAAGATTGAACGCTGCAAGAAATAATAAGTCTGTAGTAATACATTGGACGCAAAACTGCCGCGCAAACATTAAAAATATAGAAGAAAGTTCAGGCGTAATGTCTATGGACGAAGCGCAAAAAGAGGCGGGCATAAGTTTTTATCTTTGCAAAAACTGCTGCGAACGGGAAACCGACAATATCATAGCGCCTTTTTTTAATGTTGTAGAATATGACGAGGAGATTGTTCTTTCAGACGGCGTGAAATTTAAACTTATAAATGCAGGGCATATACCGGGTTCGGCAAGCGTCGTATTAAGCGCGCAGGATAAAACGCTTGTTTTTTCGGGCGATTTAGGCAATGGGTATTCCCGCCTTACAGGGCTTTTTGAAGTTCCGCAAAAAGCGGACGTTTTGTTTATGGAAGCCACATATTCCGACGATAAATATAAACTTGATTTTGCAGATTACGAAATTTTTAGAAAAGATTTAATAAAAGCGCTGCAAAAAGGCAATATTGTTTGGATTCCAGCTTTAGCTTTTAACAGAACTCAAAAAGTTTTG
>JAISLV010000154.1 GCA_031277075.1 Endomicrobium sp.
TAAAAAGTTTTTCCAAATTAAAACCGTAATGGAACGATTTTAAAGCTGTCGACGCCTGATGCATAGAGCCGCCCGAACGTCCCGCCTCGTAAAAGCCCGCGTTTTTCCATTCAAAAAAATTTGTAATTTTTCCGTCAACGACAGGCGTAATTAGAGACGTCGGCTTAAAAGTATTCGCTTTTTTAGGCGCGTTTTTAATGGCTTTATACAAAATATCGGGAGGTCTCTGCCCTACGCATTCGTAGACCTTTATAAGAAGCTGACGGTAAATATAGTCAAAAACGGCGTCGTTGCCCGACGAATGGTCGTCGCCATACCACCAGTTCCAATCGGAGCCTTCCGCCGCGTAAAGAGTTTCCCACGCTTCCCGCTCGTTTGAAGAGCCTTTAAATCCCGGATTTTTATTTAAGAAATCCGTTAGAAAATCTCTCGTCTGCGACAGACAATCCCAAGAAGCGTTGTCTTCGCTATGACCTATCCAAATTCCGAAATTTCCGTTTATCCAAGAACCTGCGGCAAGTCCGTTTATCGTATTTTTCGGCGGAAAACGTTCTAAATAATCGCTTATTCTAACAGTTTCTATGTCGTCTTGAGCGCTTAATTTTTCGTAGAGTTTGGTTAAGAAATCCCAGCCGTCGTTTGAATAGTATTCCCAGCAGTTTTCGCCGTCTAAAATAACGGACACTAAAGGCGCGTCGTAAGAGCTTCCCGCAAACTCGCCTATATTTTTTATTTTGCCGATAAAATCGTTTGCCGCGTCTTCGGGGTTCCACTTTGAATAGACAAAACCTATTGAATCGGAAAGACCGTGATCTCTAAATATCATATTTAACTTTTTGCCGCCGTTTTGCAAAGCGAAGGGTCTAAACAAAAACCTTCTGTCTGAACGCAATTCTTTTGCGCTGTTAAAAAGAACCGTTTCGTCGGTGGCAATCCATTTTATGCCCGCGTCTGCTATCATTGAGCAAGCCTCGTCGGAAACAGACCCTTCAGACGGCCACATTCCCAAAGGCTTTTTGCCGAAAACCGTTTCGTAATATTTTACCGCGCTTTCTATATGCCGCCTTGCGTCTTCGGGGTGCGCAAAACGTTTTGACGGAAGATTCGCGTTAGGCGTAGACTGCCGAGCCGAATTTGTGTCGCATATAAGAGGCAAAATGGGGTGATAAAAAGGCGTAACTGAAATTTCTATTTGCCCTCTGTCTTGGGCTTCTTTATGTTTTTGAACTACTTTGCCGCATATTTCAAGCTGCTTTTCAACGAGCTTGTCCTTTTCTTCTTCCGTATAGTCCCTGCCCTTTTCATACATATATTTTATGAAATCGTCGGTTCTTTGCCAGTAGGGATCCATCCACGACAAATTAAACCACACCTGCAAGTCTCTAAAATCTTCCGTTTTAAAATAGTTGAGCGTTTTTCTGATTTCGTTTTCGCTCGTCTGACGACCGCGTTTTTCTAAAAGCTGCAAATAACGGTTATGCGGAAAAACCATTGTGTCCCAGTTTGCCATAAAAAAGTTCATCAAAATAAAAATTTTTTCATCGTCGGATAAACTGTCGGCGGATTTTTTAGTAAGCTCCAAAAATTTGTCGTCCGCTTTGCCCGAGGCGTATTCTTCAAGCTGCAAAAGAAGAGACGGGACAAGGTTGAAATTAGACTTAATTTTTGGGAAATTATCCAAAACCGCGACCATATCGTAATAATCTTTCGTCGCGTGCAGTCTTACCCAAGGAAGTTCGTAGCGTCCGTTGACGGGATTTTTATACATAGGTTGATGCTGATGCCAAAGAAAAGCAAGATAAACTTTTTTCATATTAAAATTTTGAAATAACTCCTATTTGGAATAAATACGAACTCTGCGTATTTGTAAAAACGTCCGCCGAATCTGAAGGCGGAAGGTATAAAGCAAAATCAAAAGTCACGTCGAAATAATTCTTATACGAATATTTCAGGCTCAAATCCGCCTCGCTTCCCAAATCGCCTTTTGCGCCGTAAATTTCGCCGAAGGCGTTCGCTTTTGCGCCTGCGGGAGCGTCGGAAGACGAATAAAAATACCAAGCCGCGCCGACCTGAAGGAAATTTAAAGGATAAGAGTTAAGCTGAAAACCAAAAGTATTAACGCCCGCATAGCCGCTTGGCAAAGTAAAAAAAACGTCGGAAACGTTTGCCGCGGCAAACGTTCCGTATCCGATTTTCTTTACGCCGTCGTATCTTTTTGCAAAAGACGGATTAAAAATATTTTTGCCTTCTGAATTTGAGAAAGAAAAAACCGCTTTCGCGTCGGCGTCAAAAAGGTTTAAAATTTTCCCTTTCCAGCTTCCTTCAACCGCGAAAGCGTAGACGTCGTAATCGGAAATTTCAGAAGAACTTTTTACGATTTTTCCAAGCTGCTTTGCCGCTTCAATGGAATATTTGTATTTTTCGTTTCCGCCTGAAATTCTTAAATCGTAAAAAGTTTTATCGTCGCGGTCTATTGGAGAACGTTCGTCTAAAACGCCTTTGACATAGCCGAAACCCGTATTGTTTCTCTCTTGAAAAACGCCTATCTCAAGCAAAGGGCTTAAATCTATTTTTACAACGCCGCCGTAGACGTCAAAATTGCGCGCGTTGTCTTTTGCCGCAAACAAATCAAACGATATTTCTCTATAGAAATCAATTTTTGCAGACGCGCCTAAAAGACCGTTGTTGTTATCGCCTATTATAAAACCGTTCCCAAAAGAAAACGGCTGTTTCCCTGCGGAAACGCTATAGGCGATATCGTAATTTATATAATCTCTAAACGTCAAAAAAGCCGTTTCAACAAAAGCCGCAGAGCCTGCGTCTTCATATTGCATAGTAAAGGCGGCGTTCTCTTTGCCCGATAACCCGTAAGAAGAAATTTTTGCAGACATTTCAATATTGTCGTCAAATTTCCCGACGATATTGACGCTTAAATGCTGCGCAAAAATAAAACTTCCGATTTTTGAAGAAGAGGAATAATTAATATTTGAATAAGACGCCGCTCTAAAATTTAAGTCGTAGTCAAACGCTAAAGAAATACGCCCTAAGGCTTCGCTTTTTATCTTTTGAAGACGCTCCTCTTTTTCTTTAGCGGCGTTCAGTTTTTCAATTTTAATCATTTCTTTAAGCTGTTTTGCGGCTTCTTCTTCAGAAGAGGCGATTTGGTCTTTAAGTTTCTTTTTCGCCTGCCTATCCGCCGTAACCGTAATTTCAGTTTTGTCCTGAGCAAAAACGCAGCTTGTAAAAAACAAAATAACAGCGGCAAAAAATATTTTTTTCATTTGCATAATTATACTATTTTTTGACGAAAAAAAGCGAAATACGATGCATAGCTTAACGACAAAGAGCAAAGAATGCAGTTAAGCAGCTGGGCAGCTAGGCGACAACGTTAACGACTATGATGCATAGACGCATTTGAGGCATAGCAACGACAAAGAGCAAAGAACCTGACTTGACCGCTTTGATGACCGCACAGATTAGAGTTTTTTTACAAGTTTTTGCATTCCAATTAAGCAACTAGGCAGCTAAGCAAAGGCAGACCTTAAAAGAGACTTTGAAAGAGACCCTGAAATAGACCCTGAAACAAGTTCAGGGTGACGCTTCGCGTCAGTTTTTGGCGACGGCGATGGGGTGCAAAGCCTATCGTTGCCGTGCCTGTCATGCTGAACTTGTTTCAGCATCTGCCGTTTGTTGTTCATCTATTCTTTCTCTTCCTTCTTTGCTTACTATTTTCACTCTAATGCTATTTTTTTCTTCGCTGATTTTTTTGCAAATGTATCTTTTCATTCACTTATTTTACAAAACTTCCATATTTGGCGACCACTTTTAACACTCTTTTATATATAAAAATCTCTCTTTTTGCAAAAAGCGGTCAAGTCAGGTACGATGCATAGCTTAACGACAAAGAGCAAAGAATGCAGTTAGGGAAAGGCGATACGACGAGGATGGCGGCTTACGGGGGGCTAAAAGAAATTGAGCTTATGCGGCGCTTAGTATGCTTCTTACGGCAAGAATTGAAGTTTTTATCTCTCTATTTGCGGTAATTTTTTTGAACCTGTCTTGGACAAGAATGCAAAATTGGTTAAACAGTTTATACGCCTGCGCTTCTTTTTCTTCTGAGTCCAAACGTTTAATTGAATATTCGTTTTCGTTTAATAAATCGTCAATATTTTCGCCTACTTGAGCCGCTATAAAATTGAAAAAATCCGCCGCGTTCATTTCATAGTCAGCGTTATAATCTTCTTGCATAAAATCTTTTATGGTCTTTCCGTTTTTCATTCCTCTCATTTTTAGTTTGACCGCAAGAGTTAAAAACGCTTTTTGAATTTTTCCGCCGTCGGCAAACTGCATTTTTATTTTATCTATATTTTTATCACCAAACGCTGAAAAAATCTCTTCTCTAGCGCTGTTCATAACGACGCCTCTTATAAAACCGACCGCCTCGTAATAACGTTCCTTTTGCGTTAAATAATTGAGATATGCTTGGGAATCTTTGCTTAAAGACGCAAATTTTACCCCTTCTTCTATTTCCGCTTTAATCGCGCCGACAGGCGTATTTGTTTTATCGGAAGTCATCAAAGAGAAGAAATATTCGGAGTTTTGCGCCGTATAATTAAACTTGCTCTCAAGCGCGGCTTTTAAGCCTTTATCATAATGCTGCTTTGCGGTTCTCTTTTCTTTTAAAGCGTCTTTAATCGTTATCGTATCTCCGTTAAAAAGCGAACCTATAAAAGCGTCCGTTTCGTCGGAAGCGCTTAACGCCGCCGCATTGTCGTTGCCCAGTTCTTTTATCACGTCGGACTTTAGAGCTTTTGCGTCAAACTCAATTTCAGATTTTCCAAAATATTTGTATGTTGAATTATACGAAACTATGGGAAGTATGCCGTATTTTTTCCAAATATCCACGTCTTCCAAAGCAAAAGCGTCTAAAACGCCGTTAGAAAGAGCTATCGTTATCCTTGCGTCTAAGCCCGAAGCAAAAGCCGCGTTTTTACGCCGCTTTAATTTTTCTAAAACTTCTTTAACTTCCTCCTGCGTTTTGTCTTTAGCGTCAAAGCGCAGACCGTCAAGTTTAATATCGTAATTTTCGGCTGCAATTACAAATTTTACGCCGCGACCGCGCAATTTCGCTATCGTCGACTTATGAGTTTGAGCCTGCCGCTCGTTTAAAACAAAAACGTATATGCCGTCCGTTTCAAATCCTCTTTTAATTTGCAAACTTGTAATTGTTTCCGCTTCATGCAAATTCAAAACTCTTTCTTTTACGGGCGTATTGACGCTATCCGTAAAATTGTTTTTTATAGCGTCTACAAGAGAGTAAGTTGTAAACTCGTTAGCCATTGCGACGTTTTTTATTCCTTTAAACGCGTCGGTTTTTATTCCGTCTCCGATAACTTCTTTAAAAGACTCCTTTGCGGCTTCAATATTCAATTTCCCGTTTGCGCAATAAAAAGCTATAACTTTCATAAAACCGTTTTCGTTGAAGTATATTTTTATGTCGCCTGACACTGCGATTTTCTTCCAACCGTCGGAGGCTTTTGGTTTTTTAGCAAGCTCTCTGACAACGGCGGCGTTAAAACCCTGTTTCAACAATGCTCCGACAAAAGTTTCGTCTTCCGACAATATGAGATTATCCGAGAGAATAAATCCGCCGTTTTCAATTTCAGCCGCCAACCGTTCTTTAGATGAAATCATTTTGCCCGCTCTATCCGAGATTTGCCGAATCGTTTTTACGACGCTTGCAGGATTTGCGGCTTTTGCCGCTTCTTGCGCCGCCGATATTTTTGCGGGTTTTTCTTTTTTAGCCGCTTTTGAACTTTCAGCTTCCAACGCCGCCTCAGCAGCAGCCGCGCCTTTATTTTCCGTATCAAATAAAATTCCATTCTCGTCGTAAATTTTTAGAGTTCCATCTGAATAAACATGCGCCTTAAACTCTTGCTGCGGATTATTTTCATCGTAAACCGTTATAATACATAATAAATATCCGTCAGCCGTTCTGGTGTCGGCTTTGAGATAATTAAAACGGGGATTATCGGAAACGCCTTTAATGTTTTTCAGATTATCTTCGTTATTTTTAAGTATTCCAAACGCTTTTGAAACTTCCGACAAGCGGTCATAACTTAATATTGCGCTGTTTTTTGAAGGCTGCAAGCCAAAAGCAGCCGTAGCCAGCTCCTCGTTTGAATATGCGAGTTCCTCATGCTCAAAAACTCCCATTTGAGCGTCGGCGTAATAATTGTCAACATGCGTGTTCTCGTGCGCAAGTCTTTGCGCGACATAATTTATAGTTTCTTCTTTTGTAAGATTTGGAATATACGGAATAACCGCGACTTTTCCAGTTGCAAAGCAGGATGAAACGCTGCTTATATTTTCAGGCAGCGCAAACAGCAAAACGGAAGCTCTGAGCTTAAATTTTATTCCGACAGCTTCAAGTTTTTCAAACGCGGCTTCTATTATGTCTTGGTTATCTCTTGTGATTTTTATAGAATCTGCCATAGTATTATTAGACATACCGTAAAAACCGAAATTCCGCGTCAAATGGACTAACATTTCGTCCGAAAACATTTCAACGTATTCAAGGTCGTCTTCGCCGACGTCTAACTGTCCGCTTTTTATACGGTTTGCTATGCGCGAATGTTCTTTGTCAAGAACAGCGGCGTAAAAATCTGAAACGGAATTTTCAGATTTTTCAGTTTCCTCTTTTTTCACAGCTTTCTTTTTATCAGACCCGTTTTGAAACAGCCCGTCAAAAATAACTTTTATCAATACCGAAAGAATCGCATAACCGACCATAAAAGCAAGCGCCGCAAAAGCAAATTGCGGATTTGAAAGAAAAGCGGAAACAATAAAAACGCCAAATACCGCGTCAAACGCTTCAAAGAAAACGCTCCGTTTAGGTTTTAATTTTTCTTCTATCAGTTCAAAAGCGCCTTTTTTCTTTTTCTCTTTTGCGTCTAAAACGCCTGTCGGTTTTAGCTCTTGCAAAGCGTCTAATTGCGTTACTTTTTTAATTTCGTCAATTTGTAAAACTGAAATTTCCTGCGTTTGTGGCGCGTTAATGCGCGTATTCAAAGGCTGCGCCTGCGCGGCGGACGGCTGGAAAAATAGGGAAACCGAAAAAATCAGCGCGATAATAGCTTTTGCCGCGCCTTTTAAAATTCCGCTGTTTTTATCTTCTGACTGCGGACGCTCGTCGGATTTTGAAGGGTCAAGTTTAGTTGATTTTGACTCTATATTTTCACGCGTAATTTTAACGAGCCGTTCCAAAAACTTTTTATACGCATAAAGGCAAACTTGGTTTTCTATGTCTTCGCGGCTAAATTCTGATAAAATAGCGTCAAGCTCGTTTTGAGTAAGCGTTACGGAAAACAATTCTTCGGCGGCAAGAATTCCTCCTGTTTTTGAATACCATGAATAATAAAATCTCTTTAACGCTGTTTCAGGGCTGAATATCAATATGTCGCGGCTCTTTCTATTTTCTTTAACTTTTAAGCTATTTCCATATGCGTTGAGAGTTATTTCATTTGTATTATTGGCGTCTTCTCCTCTAAACGCGATAAAAACAGGCGTTTGTTCCAAATTTACTTCCTCTTGCCGCTGCGCGTCATAGCCGTGAGCTATCAAAGCGTGAAGCGCGGTATTTCTAAGCAAAATCATAAATAATTTTTTATAATCCGCGTCTGGATATAGACGAGACGGAGATAAGTCGGACACTCTAATATCGTCCAACGATTTATTTTCACCCGCAACAGTTTCCATCTTAAGCGATTCTTCCGCAAACAGTCTGCCGCTTATTCCAACCATATTAATTACTCTATTAAAATTAAAAGCCTGCGGATTTCTTCCGTATCTATTTTCGGAATCTTTATCGTAATAACGCTGCGATACCGCCCTTATTGCAATATCTGGGATATTTTCTATTCCCAAATCAATAAGTTCTTGCTCAAGCGAGTTTATTTGAGAAAGCGTATTCGGCGCGGCTTCTGAATTTTCAGTTACGCTTTCTGTAATATCGTCTGCATTTTCCGATATTTCCATTTCAGAAATAAAGCCTTTAGCAAGCTCTATCGGGGAATTGATTTTTGCCGCGTCGGCGGCTTTAACAAGCAAATCTTTCGCTAGTTTTAGGCTTGCAAGAAATTTTTCTAAAAGCGGTTTATCTTTATAGTCTGCGTTTTTTATTATATTTTCAAGTTTTTCCGCGTCGCCGTCTATCAGCGCTTTGCGGGCGTCGTCCAAATTTATTTTTACGACGGTTTCTTCCGTTATCTCGCCTGTAAAACGTTCTGACACGCCGCTTTTAAGTTTTTCCGCGACCGCCGCGATTATATCGCCTTTGTCGTCTGATTCAAGGATTTTTGCGGCTTCCGCCATAAGACGCCGAGCCGCTTGGCTTGTTTGAGTTTCAGGGATAGATTGTATGTCTAATCTGACATTGCCAGCTTTAATAAAAACACGGTCTCCGTCTTCTTCAATATAATCTTTATAAATTTCTTTCGCTTTCTGCGGGTCTGCCAAAAACCAAACCTTTATCTGGTCTGACAAAGACATAGAAGCCGCCATATTGGCTAAAGCTTGAAACGCTATTTTGCTTTGTTCTCTTGCTATGCGGTAATAAGTTTCTTCGGCTTCTTTAACGCCGTCCGATACGTTTGGCGTGATTACTACGTATGACACATTGTTATCTTTTAGTATTTTTGAAACGCCCTGCGTGTGAAATCCGCCTGTTATTACTATGTCAACCTGTTTGCCACGCATAGAACCGATTATATGCGAAACGTCCGTTGATTGAAGTTGCAAAGAGTTAATCGCGTCAACTGCAAAAACCGACGGGGAAGATACTCCAAGCGAATTCGCAAAATATTTGTTTCTGTCCAAATTGACTTCGTAAAACTTGCCTGCTTGGCTTATGTAATCGTCCAACAGCGACAACACCTTGTTATCAACGTATTTTACGTATAACTTTTTGTATAACTCCATATTGTTTTTATAGTATTCGTAATCGGCGGCGGTTATTTTACCGCTTAAAAAATTCCTTAAATGTTTTTGGAAACTTATCAAAAAAACCGCTTCCTTTTGAGCTTTATAATCTGAAAACCTTGAATTTATTTCGTCGTTTAACCTCTGCTCTTCGCTTACAAGTTCAAGCGGGTTCAATCTGCGTCCTAAATCTATATATTTGAAGTATTCGTCAAGAGCTGAGAAACCTGTTTCCAAGTCAATATTAAATTTTTTTGCGGTATCTGCAAGATAGACGTATAGCTTATCCGTTTCTGAAAAGCCGGACGTAGAATCTAACAGCGCCTTATACGCGCCGTAAGGAATATGCTCTTTAAGATAGGCTAAAAAAGTTTGAAGCTGACGGCTTATCGCCTTATAATTCAGCTCTTTCCCTTTTGAGAGGGCAGCAAGATATAATGCAGTGTTTGGGTATTTATAAATGTCTATGCCAAGCGCTGCTGTATGTTTTTGCAAAACGGCATAATATTTTCTTGCGGATATTTTGCCCGAAGAATAATCCGCGTATAATTTTTCAAGCTTGAACTGACGCTTATTGTAGTATTTGTCTTTCAGCGAAACCATCGAATCTTCTAACCCTGAA
>JAISLV010000144.1 GCA_031277075.1 Endomicrobium sp.
TAGCCGCGACCATTATCCCTAGAGCAAAATACCAAGTCCCGCCTTCTCCAAAAAATTTATATTCGGGGAACTTCACGTTCATTCCGAAATAACCCGACACCACAAGCACGGGCATTAACACCGTCGCAATTATCGTCAAAAACTTCATCACCTGCGTAAGCCGCACGGTTACGCTAGACATATAAACTTCAAGCAAACTTACTACCATCTGGCTGCGCATAACTATAGACTGATTTACTCTTAACACCTGCGTAAAAATATCGCGGAAATAGACGAGATTTTCTCTTTTTACCAAATCGTTGCTTGCGCCTCTTGTAAAATAGGCGTAAGCCGTTTGCTGCGACTCGGCTATTTTCCTTAAAGCAAAAATAACTTTTTTCGTATCTAAAATTTCCTGCATATTTTCAGTTTCGGGGTCTTCTAAAATCTCGTCTTCTAAATCTTCCATTTTATCGTCAATTTTTTCAAGAGTGAACTCATAGCTTGAAACCACTTTGCTAAAAATATTGTAAAGCAGATTTTCTATGCTTTTTAATTCAACCTGCGGCTTGGCTTTGGCTTTTCCAAAAAGCGTTTCTATAAAAAAAAGCTCCTCTACATGAGCCGTGATTACAAAGCCCTTGCCGATAAACATATTCAATTCGTAAATGCTTTCTTCAAACTCTTGGAAATAATTCGGCTGCAGTTGTATTCCGTGAACCGCGCCGAAAACGTAGTCTTGAAATTCTTCCATTTTCGGATAATACTGCGGAAAGAGGCAGTCCTCTAGAGACATTTCGTGGAATTTAAAAACGCCCGTGAGAAGAGAAGTTTCTTCAAGCGTGAATTCGTGGTTTTCCAAATGAATATCTATCCAAATAATTCTTGGATTATTCTTGTAAAGTTCCGCTATTTTTAACGGGTCGGTTTCAACGACAAAACCGTTATTTGCCGAACATACCGCTCTAATCATAATTATTCCGCTTCTATAACTTTTTTTATTTTGTAAAAATGTCCCTCTGCGTCGGGCGCGCCCTTAAACATCCGCTCTTGAACGTCTTTAGGGCATTGTTTTACGACGTCGTCGCGCCAAACGTTTCTAAGCTCTGTAACGTGCGTCGTCGGAAGCAGTTTTGAAACGTCGGGTTCTTGCAAAACTTCAATGTATTGAAACATATAATTTAAATCTTTGAGATATTTTTCTTTTTCTTCGTCTTTAACCGCTATTCTCGCCAAAAAAGACGTAGTCTCAAGCTCTTCTTTTAACATATCCGCCTCCGTCTGAATTAATAAAAGAATTATACTAAAACAAAAATTGCGTTTCAATTAAATATTTGGAATAATTTACGGGCGTCTATAAAAGCTTATAATGCTCGTAAACGCCGCAAATTTTGGACGAGATAGTCGACGCCGTCTATAAAATGCGGCAAGGGCAGGCGTTGTTTTAGAGACGCCGTTATATTAAATAAAGGGTGTCTTGCAAAAACCTATAATGTTCGTAAATGCCGCAAATTTTGCGGCAGTTCAAAGAAGAAAATGCAAGCCGCGTCCTAAGAGCAAGGACTGACAAATTTTCTTGCGGCAATCCGCAGAGACAATGTCTCAAGAGACAGCGTCTCAAGGCGCAAGGCAAAGACGGGCATTAGGGTTTTTAGAGACGCCCAAAGGGGCGGCAAATGGAAAAACTTCCTTTGGAAAAAGCGTTTTTGTTTATAGAGCCGGGGCCTGTGGTTTTGATAACGACATTTGACGGAAAGAAAAACAATATTATGACGGTATCTTGGACTATGGTAAAAGATTTTGACGCAAGTTTTATTTTTCTTACGGGAGCTTGGAATTATTCTTACAAAGCTCTGACAAAAACCAAAGAGTGCGTCGTCGCCGTTCCAACTGCGGATTTGGCAAAGAAAGCGGTTTGCATAGGAAGCTGTTCTGGCGCAGACACAGACAAATTTGAAAAATTTAAACTCGCGCCGATAAAAGCCGCGCAAGTTTGCGCGCCGCTTATACAAGAATGTTACGTAAATATTGAATGCAAAGTTACGGACTGCGTAAAAAAATACAATCTTTTTGTTTTGCAGGGAGTAGAAGCTTGGATAGACGATAAAAGAAAAGAAAAACGGCTTTTTCACGCCGTTGGCGACGGAACTTTTAGAGCGGACGGGAAAAAATTAAATTACAGAAAAATAATGGAAGCCAAACTTCCTTCAGGCGTTTAAAAGTTTTATAGGCGTAAAAAAAACCGCCCTTAAAAAAGGGCGGTTTTTTTACGTTGACTTTTTACATACTTATTTCTTTTTTGCCGCAACTTTTTTCTTCGGAGCCGCTTTTTTTACCGCTACTTTTTTCTTCGGCGCTGCTTTTTTTGCGCATCCGCAAGCCATTGTTACGCTCCTTTTTGCCTTTCGGCTTTTTATAATTCCGCCGAAGCGAAATTTTAATTAATATGTTTATTATAAAAAAGAAAGCGTAATAAATCAACTAATTTTTTTTAAAACTTTTTGATTCTTTTCACAGGCAAGCGGACGTCATTTTAAATCTGACGGGACATCGCGCGGAGGAAGTTTTATCGCGCGCAGTTCTATGATCCCCGAAAGCGTCGCTCCGACGAAATAAATAACCCAAACGTAAGTGTAATAAGAGCCGAACACCACCGCTACGCCGGCTGCGATAAAAGACGCGGCAAACAGTATAATGCTTGCTTCAAGGTATTTCCACTTGAGCGGAATTAAATTGTAAATGTGTCCCAGCTGATAATTGTGCCGCCTATGCTTAACGTAAGCCGCCGCTAAAAGCAAAAATCCCACAGGCGAAACAAACTGGCAAATTAAATGTATCATAACAAGCTGAACGACGGGCGATCTTTGCGCAAACCACACGGGGTCATACATATTGATCATTCCCCACGAATACAAAAGTTTTGAGTCGCTAACCGCTAAAGTGTTTACAAGCACAAAAATTATTCCCATAAGAACGCCTATCGTATAAGCGGCAAACTTTGAAGATTTCGGCGCGCCGCTGGGCGTGGGAACCCAATGAAAAATAGCTACGAGTATTGACGGAGCGATGACGCCCATTAAAAAAAACTGTCTTAGACAGTTCACGATTAAAGGCATGGGGTGAGGACCTAAAAAATTTTGAAGAGGGCGCGTGATAAAATAAAGCCCAAACATTATATACGCCGTTTCAAGTTTTTGAAAGCCTATTTCGCCAAACATTAAAGCTCTTATTTTACTTGTGCGCCTGACTTCAAAAGCCATTAAAAAATAAGTAAGCCCCGCAAAAATCGGCAAAAAAAGCGTTATTAAAAAATCTGCGTTCATCGCGTTTATCTCCGATAAAATAAGAACTATGAAAAATCCTGCGGCGAAAATCAACGCCCGCAAAGGCGTCCATATTTTCAGACTATTTTCTCGGTCGTCCGCCGTCTTTCTTATCCGCCAAGTTTTATATTATACAAGCTTTTTGTCAATTTATTGTCTTTCAGGCGCGAAGGCTCTGAAACAAAAAACACGGGGTGGCGACCTTTTGAGTTGTCGGTAATTTCACAGTGAACGCTGCGTTTTAACATAGTAAAAAAACTTAAACGCGGATTGTTAAATTCAAGCTCTATCGCAATTAAATCTTTGCTTTCAAGTTTCTTTGAATGAAACTTCTTAAAAAAAACCGCGCCCTTTAAAAAAGACAATATCAAATAAAGGCTTTTAAATTTTAAGCCCAAAGGATTTAACAAAATAAAATCTTCGTTGTCGTCGTGGTAACTTAAGGCAATATCGGCGGTTCTTTTGCCGACGCACATTAAAGAGTGCGTTCCGAACTTTTCAGACGTCGAGTAAAACCTGCTTACCGCGCCTGTCTTTGTTTTTGTATTTATAGTTTTTTCAGTAGGGCGTAAAAGGCGTATAAGCCTCTTCTTTTCAAGCTCTTCAAATAATTTTAAAGAAGCCTTTTGAGGTTTTAAAACAATTTCTTTTTTCATTTTGCAAACGCTTTAAGAGTATTGTCCAAAAGCATCGCGATAGTCGTCGGTCCTACGCCGCCCGGCGAGGGAGTAATATAAATATCCATATCTTTCACGTCTTCAAAATCAACGTCGCCGTAAATTTTTTCCCCGACTCTGTTTATGCCTACGTCAATAACCGCCGCGCCGTCTTTTATATATTGCCCGTTTAAAAATTTAGCTTTGCCTATAGCCGCCACGACAATATCTGCTGATTTTGAAATTTCTTTTAAATTTTTAGTTTTTGAGTGCGCCATAATAACCGTCGCGTTATTTGCAAGCAAAAGCATTGAAAGCGGTTTCCCAACGAGATTAGAACGCCCTATAACGACGGCGGTTTTCCCTTCCATTTGTATATTTGTTTTTTGAAGCAGATGTATTACGCCCATAGGCGTGCAGGAAACTAAGATATTTTTTTCTACAATCTCGTCCCAGCTTTTAGATAAATTTAAAAGTCCCGCGTTAAAAGGATGAAGCCCGTCAACGTCTTTAAACGGGCTTACGGCGTTGATACATTCTTGGGCGTCTTGGTTATTTGGCAGGGGAAGCTGCAATAAAATCCCGTCCACTTCTTCGTCGGCGTTTAATTTTTCAATCAAAGATATTATTTCTTTTTGAGACGCGTCCGCTGGAAGGGGATTGTGGAAAGATTTGACGCCCGCCTCTTGGCAGGCTTTTATTTTTGAGCCGACATAAATCTTGCTTGCGGGGTTTTCTCCGACTAAAATTGTCGCTAATCCCGGCGCCCTTCCTTTTTCTTTAGAAAGTTTTTCAACAGCTTCTTTTATCCGCGCTCTTTTTTCAAGCGCAATCTTCTTCCCGTCAATCAAAATCATAGCGACCTCTAGTAAAGATTAAAATATTTTAAAAGATAATTATTCAAAAGCGCGCGGTTTGGAGCTGAAGCGTCGCAATATTTTGCCCCGTAAAAAAAGCCGAAAGAGCCTTCCTGCGAATACAAAATTTCCGCAATCGCAGACACTTCTTCGTCTTTTGCGGCGTTAAAAATTATTTTAACGCGTTCCCCTGCGCGAAAAATCTTTTTGCTTTCAATGCCTACCCCGCCTTTGCTTATATTTACAAGCACGCATTTATCCGCCTCGTTTTGATTATCGGGGTAATAACACAATATATTCATAGCCGCGAAACGTCTTACGCTTTTTCGTTTTTCAAGCATATATTTCTCCTGCAAGAACCTTGCTCTGCGTCGGGCGTCTCTAAAAACTCTAATGCCCGCCCTAACCTCGCGCCTTTTGCGGCATGCGCGTCGGAAAATTTGTCAGTCATTGCTCTTAAGGCGCAGGGCTTCGCATTTAATTACAAACATTATAGGTCTTTAGAGACGCTCAATCGGGAATAAAAAATGCGGCGAGTTCTGACGCGCGAATAAATTATATCAACTTATTATCGGATAAGTCCAGCGCAAAAACTGCGAACCCGCGTCTATGTTCAAACCAAACGCCGATTTCAATTTGCGCGCCTTGCAAAAACATGTGTTTTTTAAGAGATAGGCAAAGCAACGGCGGCACCCGTCTGACAATGGACATTTTGTCTGCCGACGGGGTATTTAGTTTATTACATCTTTGCGGCAATTACGAACTGGAATGCTATCATAAAAAGACAGTCAGGAAACGCCCCCCAAAAAAGGTAAAATAAAGGAAAGGGAGGCGAAGAATGAAATACGAGGAAGGGTTTAAAAAAGAGGCAGTGAAATTGGCGGTAGAAATAGGGATAAAGAAAGCAGGGG
>JAISLV010000185.1 GCA_031277075.1 Endomicrobium sp.
CGCTCCAGCCTGTGTATTGAAAACGCAAAAGCCCATAATCTTTGCATTTCTCGCCGAGCTTTAAGCGGATTTTATTTTTTCTGACATCGTAGAAAATCAAAGTTGTCAGCTCTTCCATAGAACTCCTATAAAAACTGCAAAAGAAATTCCCGTTCCTTTATTAACTTACCATTTAAAATTGTATGGGACGTATTCTTTATGCCTGCCCTCTAAAAAACCTACAAGCTTTCTTGCTTGCGATAAAATTATGTCTGAAATCATAACTTTTTGCCCGTCGTAATATTCAGTCGACGAAAGCCTTTCTATAATTTTTTGGCTGAAATTTTGCCTTGTTTGCGTGTCAACCAAACCGTTTTTTATTATAATTTTTCTGCTTTGATTTATATAAGCTAACACTGTTCTGTCTACAATAGCGGCGCGGAATTCTTCTATCAAATCAAAAACTAAAGACGGTTTTCCGCTTTGCTCTACATGTAAAAAACCTATATACGGGTCAAGCCCTGCAAGAATTGTTGCGCTCCAAATTTTTGAATATAAAATCCCATAGCCGTAATTAAGTAAAGGATTAACGACGTCGTTTGGCAAAGAGCCTCTTGTCTGCCGCGCTCCAAACTCAACTTTTTCAGATATAATTTGCGAAAATGCCTGCCAGTATATCCTTGCGGCAGTTCCCTCATAACCCATCATTTGACGGCGTATCTCTTTTAGGGTATTGCTTGTTAGGTCTTGGCAATGACGGCAAAGCGTTTGAACTTTGTTATAACAGGTTTGCATTTGCAAAACCGCTTGCTTTACCGCTGAAAGTTTAAGCAAATTTATTTGGCTGTCGCCAGAGATATTTTTTACGCTGTATTTTAGCAAACCCATTTGATTTGAAATCTTTCCGCAAACAACGGACGCTATTATAGACAAACCGTCTTTTGAACTTTGCGCTGTAATTTGCCGTTGTTTAAGCAAAGCGTGTTGCGGCGAGCTCATAGATTGAACTAAAGATATCGGCTTACCCGAAAAATCGTGGAAAGACAAACTGATATTTGCTTTTGCAAACTCTTCTATCAAATCCGACGACACCCCTACGCCTTTTGACATTACCGCAACGTTTGTAAGCCTGAAAAACGGGACTTCGTAAACAATTTTACTTGCGTCTTTTATTAAAAGTCTCTCCGATTTTTTTGAAAGTTTAACGCCGTAGCCAGACACGATAAGATAAGACAAATCTTTTGAGACAAGGTAAAAAATTTCTGGGCTAAACTCAAAGCGTATAATAGAATCTAGAAATAAAGGCGGGTCTGCAAAAGCATATATGGCGTCGTTAGGTAAAAATAAATCGGGCTGAATAAATTTTTGTGGAATCTGCGCATAGCCTAAAGACATTTTACGCCTCTAATATCGCCTCTATTTGCATAATTTGAACGCGCCTCTTAATGATGTTTTGCGAACTTGACAAATCATATTTTGAAGCCAACGCGCTTATTTAATGTTCTTTTATAAGCGCCTCTAACAATTTTTTCAAAGGTTTTAATGTTCTTGTTATACTTGCTTCATTTCTTTTAAAGAATTTTCCCAAATCTCTTTGAGATAAAGTTTTGCCGTCTTTTTTGTAGAGTTCTACTATCGCAGAATTTATAAAATCACACTTATTAAATACTTCTTTGTCTACGCCATATTCTTCAAGTATTAATGTTGTGAAATAAGCTGAAATTATTTCTTTTGCGTCTGCGCGTTTAGAAATGTAAAAACTGTTAAGTTTTTGCAGCAACAAGGCAAACTCTTCTTTGTTTTCGGCGGTTCGGCGCGCATCAAGCTCGGTTTTGTCGTCAATGTAATTTTCAAAGGTTGAATCTTTGTCTTCGTTTGAGAAGTTGTCCATTGATATTGCATTAATTTCTTTATTCTTTTTCCTGCGCAGTGTCCGCGAAAACGAAACATTGAAATAATGCAGAAATTTACCTTTATCTTTTGAATATTTTTCTATGCAAGCGTCAAAGATTATTATAATTTCACTCGTAAAATTTTCCACATTTTTGTTTTGATACACAATATTGCAATATTTGTATAGATACCACAAAATTTTATCTCTCTCAGTTTCATATACTGCGCAGTCTTTTTTGTCTATATTAAAAATAGGCGAGCTATTTATTAAGTTTTCCAATTCTCCGCAGGACTTAATATACATATCTATCCTTTTTTTTACAATTTGCAATATCTGCAAACTTATATACAGATTTTGCCGCAATATGCGGCTGCTTTTGCTCCATTAACAACTATAATAACAACAAACTTTTTAATATCTTGCGGGCGTCTTCGCTGTTTTTTGCCGTAATCGTATTGTTTAACGAATTTAAATAATAAAGCGAAGTTATATCGTAAATTTTGTGATCTTTTTTATTTACATAATCGTATTTTCCATAGACTACGTTTTTAATTTCGCAGTTTAAAAACTTGTCTGCAAAAGTTAAAACATTAAATACAATAAACGGCAACGGCTTTGAACCGTAAGAAATATCCGCATAAATTTGCGCGTTATCGTCTATTTGTTCCGCAATAGCGTCAAGCAGTTTGGAATGTTCGTCAGGCGTCTCTATATAAGACCTTTCAAGCGGAACAAATTCTATTTTAGCGCCTATTTTAGAGTTAATATTTGTTATTTCATCTTTAAAGTCCTGCGCGTATTTTTGCGTTAAGCCGCCGTTTTGTTCTTCTTTTATTAAAACAATTTTTACATCGTCGTCTTGCTGCAAAACGTTTGCCAAAACGCAAGATATAGGAAACATCGCTTCTCCTTCGTATTGAATTTGTGAATTCCCTACAACTTGGTACTTAACTGCTTGATACTTAACTTTTTCTATTTTATTGGTTATCGGAATGCTTACCAGCGCTATTTTTTTAGCCATATTCTAGCTCCCTTAATTACAATTATACGCTCCAACGAAAATATATAAATAATTTTTGTAGTTTAGAGTATTTGAAAAATTTAAATATTAACGCGCTTTGCAAAAAATACAGGTCTTTGATAATTTGCAATATAATTAAAACTTTAATTTGTATCTTAAACAATACGCGCGGCAATTATTTAAAATTTAGTCTAAGAATGTTTTTCATCTATCTATCAACTGCAGCGCTTCGTCTAAGTATTTTTTAATTTTACTTTTAATATGCCCGGCTTTCATCTGTTCGTCTCTCATTCCTGCATGATTGTAATCGTTTCTCAACTCTCTTATCTTGTTAAAAAGACCTCTGTAGTTTTTTAATTTCTCATTTTGAGAAATTATTTTAAACTCCTCTTTTTCGCTTTCACAAATTTTAGTTTCAGCCTCAAAAGATAAGGCATTGCTTACAAAATTTCTCTTTTCTTTATTTGTCTGCAAAAAGCCAAACTCGCCTAACAAATCTGAAATCATATTTTCTTCTAAAATTGTAAGCGCCTGCTGATATAAGTTATGCTCAACGCACCATTTAGCGGCAATATATCCGTTTTTTATATTTTCAAAGTCAGAAAGTTCGCTAAGAGAAGCGTTGATTTTTTCTATAATCGGCTTTAACGGCGCTATTATTATTTCTGTAAGCTCCGGATGTTTTTGCCTTAACTCTTTTATGTTTTTTCCTGAAACAACCGAAATATTTCTGCATGTTTGAAAATCCTCAACAATCCTTTCTATACAAGAAACATAACCGTTCAACAAGCGCGCAAGGTTAGATTTTGGATGAGTTGCATCTTTTGCAATTGGCGAAACTTCCTCTTTTGTCAAATCCGCCAACTCTTTGACGTTCCCATCAATTAAAAAATTTGAGGCTGCCGACGTCCAATTTTGCAAAGAAACAAACGGCAGCAAATCTATAAGCGGCGCGGAGTTGTTTTCGTCTTTTGCTTCAAATGCTCCGTAAGAAATATGTTTTACCTTTGCGTTTTTTAAAAATGCGGCGTAATTACAAAAAATGAGCATTAACATAGGCAAAACTCTAAAACCATGAGTAACGTCAAGGTAAATCTCATCGCCATTGCCGATTGCCGAGTATGCCTTGTTAAAAATTTCCCAAAATTCTC
The DNA here is from genome assembly GCA_031277075.1 of Endomicrobium sp. Taxonomy (GTDB): domain Bacteria; phylum Elusimicrobiota; class Endomicrobiia; order Endomicrobiales; family Endomicrobiaceae; genus JAISLV01. The sequence goes on from JAISLV010000185.1 coordinate 4,046, forward strand.
CTTCGTTTTTCCCTTCAGGTATGGGAATGTTTTCTATAAGGCAAGGCAAATTCATATCCTGTAAAATTTTTTCTAAACCTTGATATGCAACTTCCTGTCCGTTTGGCTTTTTGCGAAGCATAATATCTTTATTCCAATTATATTGTCGGGCTTTGTCTGTAAGCAAAAACAAAGCAATGTCGTCTTTATTCCAAGATTTTGCGTTAATATATTCAAGCGCCGCCTGTTGTATAAAACAAGTGGACGAAGAGACAAAGCTGTCTTTTTGATACCTGCATTTCTCATACAAGCCTGTCCCAAGCATTGAAATAAAAATTTTTCTGTTTGGCATTTTGCCTCCAAATATTATAACAAGCCCATTGCGCGCCGTTTTTTGTTTTTCAACTATTTTAACAGCCAATCAAAAACATTGATATGCTTTATGCCGTTTTGTGAAAAGTTGACATAATCTGCCGTAAGCAAAATTTTTTGATAATGGTCTTTTATTTTGTTAAACGGCGCAAGCTCGCGGGTTAACGTGTTTTCGTCCATAACGCTTTGCGAAACTTGGTAATACTCTACAGTTTTGTTTTTTCTAACGGCAAAATCAACTTCACAGACGTCAATTTTGCCTATATAAACTTCATAACCGCGTCGCAGTAATTCCAAATAGACTATATTTTCAAGTATATGTCTAAAGTCGCCGCTTCTTCTGCCCAAAACCGCATTTCTAAACCCCATATCAACAACTATTAACCAAATGCTAATTTTGTATGATTTTTAAGTTTTTTTGTCAATGCAATGCTAATTCTAATATTTCCTAAATTTGACAAATTCAAAAACAGGTTTGCCGTCAGGCGTTAAAACGCGTTTTGTGGTAGACGCAAGACAAGTAATGCCGCTTTGCTTTAATGCTGTTGTCAAAGCAAAAGTGAAATTCATTTCGCCCATAATATGAACGGCAATATTTGAGCTGCCGCAAGAAACAGATTTTATTTTTTCCACATATTCTTTAACAAGAGCGTCTATATAGTTTTCGCAACCGCAAGGATTAATATTAGGGAACTCAATATCTACGACAGCTCCGTATTCTTTTGCGGCGGCTATTTGCTTTTCGCTCCACTTATTTGACTGGTGATTTGTAAGA
>JAISLV010000203.1 GCA_031277075.1 Endomicrobium sp.
TCTTAATTGAAAAATTAAAATATAAAGAGGAGACGTTATGAAGAAAAAATTGTTGTATGCTGTTATTGTAGTATTTGCCGCTGCGCAAATAAGCCGCGCGGAGTTTTTGACGCTTCAAGGGTATGTTGATTTAGTTTTGCAAAAAAATTCCGATTTGCAATCCGTGCAGGCAAGTATTGACGCAGTCAACGGAAAACTTGCCGCTATAGAGAAAGTTTATTCGTATTATTTAAACGCCGGCGCAAGCTATGCTGACGACCGCAGCGGAAAGCCGTATTCTTTTCAAATCGAACCTGAAAAAATGTTAAATTTAAGCTACGACGCAAGCGTAACAAAAATCTTTGAAACCGGAACGCAAGTGTCTTTGGGGTTAAGCGGAACAATTGGGGAATATAATTTTATTCCCAGCGATCAGAGCTATAAATTTCACGATATAACGCCTTTTGTAAAAGTTCAGCAGTCGCTATTGCAGGATTTAAACGGCGGCTCTACAAAAGCAAGCATAGCTAAAGCCAGAGCGGACGCGCAGTCGGCTCTGTATATGCTTAAATATCAAAAACAATCTATAGTTTTAAAAGCAAAACTCGCCTATTGGAACTTGTCATATTCAAGAACCGTTATAGATTTTAGAAAAACGTCGCTTGCAAGGACAAAGAAAATTTCTGATTGGAATCAAAGAAGGTTTGATTTAGACTTGGCGGAAAAAACTGATATATTGCAGTCGCGCGCGGCGGTAAAAATGGGCGAACTCAATTTAAAACTCGCATTTGAAAGCGAACTTAAATCGCGAAGAAATTTTAACGTTCTTTTAAACATAGACAATGCAAACGTCAATTACGAAATTGAAAAGTTTGCAACTAATGCGTCTGAATATGAGAAAGGGAAACAACTTGAAAAAAAGGGCGCGCGCGCCGACGTTTTGTCCGCGCTTGAAAAAGTAAAGAGCGCTCAATACGAACAGGAAGCGCAGGAAAAAACAAGCGGGGCGGATTTAGTAGTTTCGGGGCAGCTCGGCTTAAACAGCGCAAAAGGCGCTTTGCTGCATTCTTCGCAAGACATTTCGGTAGGAGGACCTGCTTTTAGTTTGGCTTTGCGATATAGCCTTCCTTTAGATTTTAAGCTGAGAAAAACTATAAACGACGGCTATGAAGCGGCGAAAATTTCTTCACAAAAAGCCGCAGACGCCGCGTCAATATCTGAAAATAACGAGTGGATACAGCTTGTAGACAATTGGGAAAACGCAAAATCAAGGCTTGCTATTGCCGTTGAAATAAGAACCGTTCAATACGAAAGGCACGAAGAAGAGCAAAATCTTTTAAGAAAAGGAAGAAGCACCACATATATGGTAATACAAAGCGAGCAGGATTTAGACGACGCTACTCTCAACGTTTTGCAGGGCATTTACGAGCTGATAACTATATACGAACAAGCCGACGCTTTTTATAAAAACAACGATTAAGCGGAAGATAAAGTCTTCTGGCGGAGTGTTCATAACATAAAAACGAAATACCCCGTCGGCGTTCCGCCGCCACCCCTTTTGCAAAAGGGGAATAAAGACGCTAACGAAGTACAGTTTGTTTCAGTTGAAGTTTTATTTATAATTCAAGAATAAAGACGAAATACCCCGTCCGAAGACTTCGTCTTCGTCCACCCCTTTTGCAAAAAGGGGAATAAAGGCTAGCGAAGCGGGGAATAAAGGCTGACGAAGTAAAGTTGGTTTCTATTACAAATTTATTAAAAAAAACAATATAAGAGGAGTAAAAAAATGAATTTAGCTAAACTTGCGATTAAACGCCCTACTTTTGTTATGGCGCTTTTAATGGCTTTGTTGATTTTGGGCGTAGTGTCTTTTAGCAAATTGAGCGTGAGGATGTTCCCAGATGTAGAATTCCCATATGTTGCGGCTTTAACTACTTATCCGGGAGCGGGCGTCAGCGAGATAGAACAGCTTGTAACAAAACCGATTGAAGACGCTATGAGCGGCGTCGCGGGTTTAAAACATATAACTTCAATAAATATGGACAATTTGTCGATAGTTTTTGCCGAGTTTCAGCTTGCAAAAAACCCCGACGTAGCCGCTCAAGAAGTGCGCGACAAAATAGGACAAATTAGAACTGTTTTGCCTGACGAAGTTGAAGAGCCTATTATAATGAAAGCCGATATGGACAGCATGCCTCTTTTAACTTTAAGTCTTAAATCAGACAAGCTGACGCCAAAACAGCTCTACGATTTTGCAGACGACATAGTTTCTAAAGATTTGGCTCAGGTCGGAGGGGTGTCTCAAATACAAATTATAGGCGGTCAAAAGAGAGAAATACACGTCAACGCCGACAAAAAGAAACTTAAAGAATACGAGCTTACTCTTACGGCTCTTGCGGCTAGAATTCAGGCAAACAGTTTAAACGTACCCGCTGGAAAAGTAGACAGAGGCTCTAAAGAAATAGCTTACCGCACTATAGGCGAATTTCCAAACGTGCATAAAATTAACGACGTAGTCGTAAGTTTTGTAGGAAACGACGTCCCCGTTGTCGTAAAAGACGTCGCCGTTGTTGAAGACGGCGTTGAAGAACAGAAATCAAAAGCGCGCCTTGACAGAAAAGACGAAGACGGAAATATAATTTACGAACCGTCTCTGCTTATACAAGTCTACAGGCAGGCGAAAGGCAACGACGTCGCCGTTTCAAACGAAGCAAAGAAAAAAATCAACGAAATGAACGAGAAATATAAAAGGCATAACGGAACGCCGTCGCTTACGCTTATTTCAGACAATGCGCACGGAGTGCGTATGAACTTAGACGACGTTCAATCTACAATACTTGAAGGAATTTTTCTTGCTATAGTAGTGGTTTATTTCTTTTTAGGAAGCTGGCGTTCTACGTTTATTACGGCTCTTGCTTTGCCAAACAGTTTAATAGGCTCTTTTGTTTTTATGTATGCTTTCGGTTTTAGTTTAAACGTTATATCGCTTATGTCTTTGTCGCTTGCTGTCGGTCTTTTAATAGACGACGCGATTGTGGTGCGCGAAAATATATTCAGGCATTACGAGGAAGGAGCCAGCCCTGTAAAAGCTGCGGTAGAAGGAACAAACGAAGTTATGCTTGCCGTAATAGCCACGACAAGCACGGTTATAGCCGTGTTTTTTCCTGTGGCTTTTTTAAGCGGAATAATGGGGAAATTCTTTAGAGAGTTCGGGCTTACAGTAGTGTTTGCTATGTTAATATCCGTAGTAGACGCTTTGACTATAGCTCCTATGCTTTCGGCTTACATTATCCCAGACCACAAAGAAAAATCTAAAGCGCCGGGCAAAATTGCGAATTTTTGGTCTATAGTAGTAAAAGTTTTTAGAGCGCTTACTGTAGTTTGGTTTAATTTCCTTTTCAATATTGTTGAAAAGTGTTATAAAGCCTTAATTTCTTTCATCATAAACAAAGAGCTTGTAAAACACACTTTTAAGTTGACAAAGAAAACTAAAGAAGCGTTTGTATACATTGTAAAATACAAATTCGCTCTTTTTGCGTTGTCTTTAGTGTGGCTGATAATGTATTTTTCTTTAAAAAGCTCTATATTTTCAATAGGCGCGCTTATTTC
>JAISLV010000215.1 GCA_031277075.1 Endomicrobium sp.
AAAAACTATCGTCAACAATCATATGAAACAACGTATCGGTATCTATCACACGCACTGAAGGTTCTTCTTGTATGCTTGAACAAACGTGGCAAATGGATTCGTCGTTATGAAACACACGATGAAATGAAATTTTTGTGGATTGATCAAAAACGCTGAATGAAGGCAAAGTAATGGTCAAACCTTTGCTTTCATATTTGATGTAGCTCTCTTTTTTCGTCCATACCTCATAAAAACGCTGCGTTTGTTTTCCGTTGTTAATATAATCAATCTCATCCCGTGCAAAAAAACGCTCCTCAATTTTAAGATTTGGAATCTTAATTAGCTCAATATCTATGCCGACTGGATAGTCGGAAACGACGCAAGCTATAAACTTCCAATCTACGAACAAATTTCTTTATACTGATATTTGTTCTCTCCTGAATATATCTACATATTGCTAATGCTGCAAAACATACCGTTAAATGCGCCTCTATACGCTCTCTGGTTTGGTGAAATATCGGACGCGCTTTTAAATCGCTCTTGGTCATCCTAAAACTCTTTTCCACTTAAGGGTGTCTCTAAAAACCCTAATGCCCGTCCTTGCCGCAAATTTTGCGGCATTGCTGCATCAGAAAATTTGTTTAGTTTTGTTTTCCAGCTATTGACTACCTCTTTTGTTTCTTTTTCTTTCCCGTCATTTACAACTACTATTTCAAACCCGTCTTCTTTTGACAATTTCTGTTTTGATAATGAAGCAAGCGTAACGTCTAAAAATTTACTTTTGTTGCAGGTCGGTATAATAACGCTTATAAACAAGTTTTTTCTCCTGTTAATCTTTCTATTTATCATTGAAAAAAAGATTGAGCAAAAAAACAAAACGACTTTATTATTTGTGAGAGTTCTTATCTCTCTAAATAAAGAAGTCGCCTAAGCGATATGCCAACTCAAAAGCAACATATCAATTATTATTAATCAGACAACATTTTTTTGAGATAGGAACTTTATCTAAATTAATTATAGATAAGGGTGGGCTTAAGTAGGATAGCCTAATTCCAAAAAAATATTCTATTTAACTAAAAATTAAATTATTATAAATATCATTGATATTTTCCCCATAAATTTTTGTATGTGAAATACGCTTTTCTCAATTGTCTTTTAAATTGGCTGTCTTTGCCGTTTCCAAGCCCGCATATTCCAAACCATTCCTCATACCCATAACCGTCAAGCCATGCGCCGCTTGATTGTCTCAATTCATCGTGTTTAAACGGGTCGCTTTTGCCTTCCGCCTTCCACCACTCGTCGCTCCATTCAAATATTACTCCGCCTAAAGCGTTTCCATAGCCGTTTTCTATTCCTGCAAAATTTCTCTCAATATCTTCCCAGTTTCCTTGATGATACTCTGCCTGCCCTTCTTCAGCTTTTGCCATACTCCAACCTTTTGCAAATGACGGACAGCCGTATTCTGTAACTAATACAGGTTTTTTGCAAAATTCATATACGTCTTCCCACACAGAACCAAAACCCGCCGCGCCTCTGTAAAGATTTGCGCCAAAAATGTCTATGTCAGGACAATTTTTAACAAAAGAATCTATGCAAAGCAGTTCGCCGTTGCTTATTGCCACAGGTCTTTTTTGCGGGTCTATAGACTTAATTAATTTTGCGCATTCATTGGCGAACTTATAATAAGCGTCAGGATTTTTATGCGCGTTTGTAGCGCCTATCCAGCCGTAATTATTTTCATTGCCAAGCGTCCACATCAAAACATATTGCTCGTCTTTAAACATTTCTACAGTTTTTTTAACGCTTGCAAGCATATTTTTTTGATGCAGCGCGTTTGAATAATCTGTTCCTTCTTCCCAGCTTGCCCCAGATTCAGCCGTATACATCCCTATAAGGTCGCCGACAAGATACATAAAACCGAACTTTTCGTATCCTTCTTTAAGAAGTTCTTTGTTTAAAACGTTTGCCTGATACAGCCTTAATGTGTTTACTCCCATCGCTTTCATCAAAGCAAAATCGCCTACATTCTTTTCATCTTTGTCTTGTTTATCGTTTCTGTTTGCGTCAACCCACGCTTCAGACGCTCCGTCTATCAAGCCGTTTTTGTTTTCATCGTCAAAAGACCAATCTTTTATATTGTTGTAATTGTTGTCAGGAGTTTTACCTACTTTATTTGGTCCAAATGTCATACCTCTTACGATATAGGGTTTATCGTCTACTGTCAATTGAAAATGATTATTGTTATATTGAATTATTTTTACTTTTCCCTGCCCTGTAATCTTCTTAATTCCTATTTTTTCTAAATCTAAATATTGGTCATTAAAATCTTCGGATTTAGACGCGATAAGTTTTCCGGGATTTATATTAAAAATTTCATTTCTAAAATCCAAATCGTATATATTTTTTATTTTTATATCGCAATCGGACAATTTTACTCCTATATTATGGTATTTTCTAGTCAAATATTTAATTTTTGATATGCACACAGGCGCTATATACCAAGGCGTTTTGTATTGCGTCCAGCCTTTTGACGCAGGAAAAAACACAAGACAGGCATAATAGGCTTTAACAGCGCGTTTATAATTGCCCGCATTTTCTAAAGCAAGCGCAGTATAATAGAGTTTTACGCCGGGGTCTTCTGCGGCAACAGTCCATTTATAATAATCTAATTCGCAATCGCCGGAATTGACAAAATTCCAATGGTTGCCTTTTAATTTGTTTTCGGAAAGAAATTTTTGATATACAGGAGATGATAAAACGCTTTTTGTGTTTGGATAAATGCCTTCGCCCGACGCCTTTTTCA